>NTKA01000046.1 GCA_002456975.1 Halieaceae bacterium MED-G27 | reverse complement strand
AGCTGCAGGAACTGATGAGGTGCGTTATCGCTTTGGATATTAATCCAAGATCGCATGGGTAGGCGTCTTGCCATTTCTACCTTTCGTCGAAGTCTGGGACGGGTCTCCAGAGCGCGTGCTTGCTCGGGAAATATCTCCCCGATAGCGAGCTCAAAGCCCTCGTTGCGGCTCGCCAAGGCGCCTTGTTTGGCAAGCTCTAAAGCACGCTTGATTGCCGCGTTTGGCTGCGCACTTCGCTCGTGCTCAAGACCTGCAGCCTTGTCGATAGCAGCTGTCAGATCGGTGAGCTCTTCATCAGGCATCGGTTGTTCAGTACCGGCAAATTTGGGATGCCAAAGCACTGATATCGGCTTGAGAAGGGCATCAATCTCCGTTTCTGTCGCGCCTTGTAGGAGCTTTAGAACAAGCGAATCAGTGAGTCCTTGGCGGAACATGGCTAGTACATCGCTCGAGATCTTGCATGAGTCAGACACTGATCTGAGCACCCGTATCAATGACTGCTTGGCCTGCTCCCTCAGCTCGCTGGCAGTTTGGCGGCTCATCACGCGATCAATATTTTGTTGTTTGTTTTTGATCAATCGAATTGTTAGAGGCTCGAGTTTTAAAATACCCGATGTAAATGCCGCGGCATCACCGACAAAGCCACCATGCAATTCCATAAGAAGGTCCGCGATAGTCGTCATCGCTCGGGTATCGCCCGGTGTGACAAGCGTCGCGTACTCAACCAGCCGGTCAAGAAATAATCGAGAAGGGTGGTTTGAGGTTAGTAGGAAGTCTTTATCGACCAACGCCACCTCGATCAGCATCAAGTTGAGCGCAGTCATTGCGGATGTGAGTGAATCTCGTGAACCAAGCCGGTTTTCTACAAACTGAATCAGTGAGGCAGTCAGTTTTATCGTTTCCTCAATCCGCTCTCTAGCTAGGTCCCCAATAGACAAATCCATGGTCGCGATCAGTGCACTGGGATCGATGTCACTCAAGTTACCCGCTAGTCTCAACTTGACTAAGGCATCTCGGACAAGCAAAAGGTCCGAGTCACGAGTGGCTCCGCCTCCTCGGTGTGGCTACTCAATAAAGTAATTGGATTGCTCAGGGCGCGCTCGCGCAACGCTTCTGTCAGCTTACTTGCATGCAATCGCTCAGGCGTGAATTCTTTATCTTCGCTGGCGGCAGAGAGCTGCGCCTGGCTGGCTGCTGTTTTGAGATGGTTTGTGTTGCTGATTAAAGCTGATACTCCCAGCGACAGTTTATCTTCTGCCAATAACGAGGACACCATCTCCGGTTGTTCGACTAGAAGCTTTGCGAGCTCGGATACATCCTTTGGTAGAACAATCGCCTCCTCGTCCTCAGCAACCTCTAGCGACACCTGCTTTCGAACACCTCGCTGCGTGTTTGGATTAGAGGGAGCAGTATTCGATGAGGCGGCTTGCGTCTGTCTTGCCAGCAAAAATTGAGAGCCAGTGGTCTCCAGAGTGTGTTCGATATCGGGTGCGAGCCCCGCATTCGCTAGCAATTCTGCAAGATCATCATAAATGCCTTGTAACTCGGATAGGAGTTGGCGAACAAAGGCACTGTCGGCATCTACCAGGAACTGTCTCGGGAATTCGATGGTATCCAGTGCCGCTCGATAGCTGATACAAATAGAGCGTGGGCTGATAGGTAGGTAAATGGTCGCTGGGTCGCGATTGAGGTGCTGAGCAAGCCGTATGCTAATGGCTTCTAATGGCAATAATGGCAACCAAAATCGCTCCGTACTGACTCGCACAATCTTCTCAATTGCTAGTGTGTCTTCAAACTCATTGAGATCGATAAGACGTAACTCTGCTCCTCGCTTGGATTGCTCGGGTTCTTCTCGGCTAGCATTCTGACGGGGCTGAGGCGACAGCGCCGCTCCCCAATTAGTTTGTAAATCCTGGAGCATTCGCAACATAATATTGCCAGACGCTTGTTGCAGCGACGTGAAGGCTTCGAAGCAGCGATCTTGATTGTCTCGATCAAGTCGATGACTGGCCGACAGTGTGAACAAATAATCGGCTGTCTGTTCAATGACCAGACTAAAACACGGCTCGAGCAGCTCGTTGGCCCGCTCGACAAAGGGTCGAGCTAGGTCATCATTAATGTCTACTGCGGCCAACGTATGCCCTCTTGGTGGGTGCTTGAACTGTCTTCCGGCGTCGAGTGTTACAGGCGTATCAGCTAGTATCAACCCCGTAGCTAGTTGAGACGAGTCGTCGATGAACTTGTTAAATGACATACCGGAGGCATGGCGCGATATCCTCGCTGGCACCTTGAGTTCTGATGCTGGTCGATTATTGCAGCAGCGGTTACTTGAGTTGCTCCTTCATGATGGAGATATTCTTCCGCCCCGGCGCGCTTGGTTTTCTGCGCTGAGGGCACTGACGCCAGCAGCGACTCGAGTGGTCATTCTCGGGCAGGATCCTTATCACGGCATAGGGCAGGCGACAGGCCACGCGTTTGCAGTTGAACCTTCGACGCCAACCCCGCCATCGCTGAGAAACATTTTTAAGTTGATTGAGCTGGAAAGTGGGACGCAACCTAGCACGAGCGCGGATTTGTCCAAACTTGAACGCCAAGGCGTCATGTTACTGAACAGCGTACTCACTGTAGCGAGTAGCAAGCCCGGTTCGCATTCTCAGCTAGGATGGCAGTTGGTGACGGACTGTGTACTCGACGCGGTTGCTCGTGATCCAAATCCCACAGTGTTTTTACTCTGGGGCGCTGAGGCGCAGCGTAAATCAGAGCTTCTTCAGGCGGATCACAATCTCGTTCTCTCCGCTCCACACCCGTCGCCACTGTCCGCTTACCGAGGCTTTTTTCAGTGTGGTCACCTGGCGGCGGCCAACGACTTTTTGACGACGAGAGGTTATCCGGCGATTGACTGGCTCGCGCTGTCCTAAATCCAATCGATGGAGCTTGGAACGTGGCCATCAGCACCCACCGCCAGCGCATCCAAGGGACCGTTGACCGTGAGTTCTGCGAGCGCCTGTACTTTATCGTCGTGAGTCGCGAATTGAACGATGCTACCGACCCCTCGACCAGTGGCTCGATCCTGAATGCTGCAACCGAGCTCTGGTGTGATTTCCGATGAAAATATGAGCTTCGCGAGTCGTCGCTTTGGGGTGCCTCTGTAATGCAACCGAGCCACGATTTCTTGCCCGGTGTAGCACCCTTTATCGAAGTCGATAAGATCTCTACGGTCGTAGTTAAGGTCCTGCGGCAGATAGCGCCCCCAGGTGGCTGCGACTATTTGCGCATCGCCAATGTCGACTAATTCACACCGCCATTGATACTCAGTTAGGGGCTGGGCGACCTCGGGGACCTCGCTTAGGTCGTTTGTCCAGCTTTCAAGCAATCCGTCGCCCCTATCAACGCTGCTCGGGAGGCTAGCAATAGTGCTGTCTTTATCTGAGTTTGGTGCGAGGACAAAACCTCTCACTGCCAGTTCAGTGGCCAAGGCGTCCGTTTTTGAGAACATTAAATACTTTTTTAGATGCTCCAGAAGCTTGTCGGCGACACTGCTGTGGACGCGCATCAAGACCTGGGAGTCATCTGTGATCAAGGCTAAAAAGTCAGTAAGCACCCGTCCTTTCAGGTCACAGAAAGCGCCCATCAGCGGTGTTCTAATGCTCGCATTAGCAAAGTTGCGGGTGGTCTGCCCTTGAAGTACTTGCCGAACATCTGGACCACTGAATCGGATAACCGTGCTATTCAGGCAATTCCTCATGATTTCTTGCTCACATTGTCGTCCTCAACTCGCAACACAACCCGCTTTCCGCTAGCCTGTCTACATGACCGATACTGCCGATATCAATCGCATGCGTTGGGCGAGTCGAAGAGGCTTGCTCGAACTCGACCTCTTTTTAGCGCAATTTGTGGATCAGCGCTACGGGGGCTTACCCGCTGACATGAAGTCTATGTACCGTGAGCTCCTTGAGGCCCCAGATCAAGATCTCTTGGAGTGGTTGATGGGGCGAGCGACACCGGAGCCAGCTTACCTATCAGCCATCGTTGACTTGATCAGACAGCACAAGGCAGGTCATCCACCGACGCCCTCGTAAGTAGGGAGTGACCGGTGGTCCACCCAGCTGTTCGAGGGGACCAATACAGTGTCCTCAGGGTGCTGCGATGTAGCAGGAAAGTCACTGTTGTAATGGAGCCCTCTGGACTCCTTACGCTGTTTGGCACAGGTAACCATTAGCTCCGCGACTTGGGTTAGATTCCTGAGTTCTAGCAGTGGCGGAGTGATGGTGAAGCTCGAGTAGTAATCATCGATTTCGTCCGACAAAACGCGGAGCCGATTAGCGGCCCGCTTAAGACGACGGTTAGTCCGTACGATGCCAACGTAGTCCCACATAAGGCGGCGCAAAGATTGCCAGTTGTGCTGTATCACCACCGCCTCGTCCGAGACCCGGACGCGGCTATCATCCCAAGGGGGTACCGCCGGATCCCCCTGTATTCTGAGATTCTCTGTCATATGTCTCGCGGCGCTACTCGCATACACAAAGCACTCTAATAACGAATTGCTCGCCATGCGATTGGCACCGTGCAGACCGGTACAGGCGGTCTCTCCGATGACATACAGTCCTGGCAGATCCGCTGCGCCATGCTGGTCTACAACAACACCACCGCAAGTGTAGTGTGCCGCGGGCACGACCGGGACTCGTTCATTGGCAAGATCTAGCCCAGCCTCCCGACAACGTTCCAAGACCCCTGGAAAATGCGCGGCTAGCTCCTCCTCAGTTTTGTGAGTAGCATCTAAATACACGCAGTCCAGTCCGTACCGTTTCATTTCGTTATCGATGGCTCGCGCAACAATATCGCGGGGTGCGAGTTCTGCGCGCTCGTCATATCGGGGCATGAAGCGCTCGCCAGTCGGAAGGTGCAGCGTAGCACCCTCACCACGCAGGGCCTCGGTTAGCAGGTAGGTGCGTGTTTCCGGGCTGTATAAGCACGTAGGGTGAAACTGGTTGAATTCCAGATTGGCAACTCGGCAACCTGCGCGCCACGCGAGCGCGATACCGTCGCCGGTCGCTCCATCGGGATTGCTGGTGTAGAGGTAGGCTTTGCTGGCGCCTCCGGTCGCCAGCGCCACAGCGCGCGCTTTAAGGGCATCGACGTTGGCTGTATGCTCGTTTAAAACATAGATGCCTCTGACCCCCTGCTCGTCGGTGATGAGATCAACAGCACTGCGATCAGTCATTACGACAATATTATCGCGCTCCGCTACGCGCTCATTTAGCACTGCACTGATAGCACTGCCGGTTTTATCCGCAGCATGCAAAATACGCCGAAAACTGTGACCACCTTCCATCGTCAAATGAAACTCTCGGAACTCGGCGTCCAATTGATCTTGGCGCAAGTCGAAATCGAGGCCCTGCGCTATTAACCAGTCGACGACCTGACGGCTGTGTTCAATCGTGAATCGAACTGCTGGTTCATGGCAAAGTCCTGCACCCGCTTCTAATGTGTCATCAATGTGTGCTTGGACAGAATCCCGCTCGTGAAGAACGGCGGCAATGCCTCCCTGAGCCCACGACGTGGAGCCCGCTGAGGTGTCGGCTTTTGAGAGAACGGCGACGCGCAACCCCGTTGGGAGCTGTAAAGCAAGTGCTAAACCAGCGGCGCCACTACCGACCACCACGACGTCGAAGGCCGTATTCTCCACGTTGACTCCTAAATCTTGGTAGAGCAATTCCCCATAACCGAGTAGTCTGATCGAAATCTGATAGAGACGGGGAACTTTTTAGACTGTCTATTATCTCATAGAACGTAAACAAAATTCCGGCTGTTATTCAGGCGGGTTTTGAGAAGGTAGGAAGCAGGTTTGTGGCTACCAGCGATGGTGATCAGCAGCTAGTAGAGCGAGCGCAAAAAGGCGATACCCGCGCATTTGACCTACTAGTGTTGAAGTATCAAGGCAGAGTTGCCAATTTGGTGTCGCGATACGTGAGTAACTCGGCTGAAGTCGAGGATGTAACACAGGAAGCATTTATAAAAGCGTATCGGGCGCTACCAAAGTTCAGGGGGGACAGCGCGTTCTACACCTGGCTGTATCGAATCGCGGCAAACGCTGCGAAAAACTATTTGGTAGCGTTGGGCCGAAGACCTTCATCCGATCAAGTGATCGATGAGGGAGAGTACTTTGATTTGCCGGGTAGGCTCAAAGATCATGAGTCGCCCGATGCGGTGCTGATGGGGATGGAGTTGGAGCAAGCGGTCAGTAGCGCGATCGATAGCTTGCCGGACGAGTTGAGAGCAGCACTAACCCTTCGTGAGTTCGAGGGTTTGAGCTACGAAGAAATTGCAGAGATACTGGGCTGCCCAATTGGGACTGTGAGGTCGAGGATTTTTAGAGCGCGTGAGGCAATTGATCAGCGCGTTGAAAAGCAACTAGGGGGCGAGAGCCGACTATGAGTAAAAGCAATGACTCCAAACACGTAAGCGATACGCGAGAGGCGATTTCAGCGCTTATGGACGGAGAAGCCAGTGAGTTTGAACTGGCAAGGCTCCTCAAGGAGACCGAAGTATCGCCAGAGGTCAGGGATTACTGGGCTCGTCAGACGCGTTATCGCGACATCGTTAAAGGTGCCCAGCGATACAGTGGCATCGATGTATCACAAGGTGTCAGAGCGGCGATTACCGAGCAACCAAAGCGCGCAACCAACCCGTTGATATCGATGGCGGTGGCTGCAACGGTAACGATCGCGGTTGTCCTCGTGGGACAACAGGACTCATCAGCGGTAGGAGTGCCGACTGAATCCTTTTCAGTCCCGGGTGCCATTGCACAGTTGCCCGGCACTGGGGCCGTGCAAGCGAGCTTTGGCGACGCTGTCACGCCGCTCAGCGGACAAACGCAGTACATGACTCCCGAGCCCGCCCGTTCACTGGTATTGGAGTCGAGAGAAGTTTACGAACGTATCGCTAAAGAGCGCTACCAGCAGTTGGCGCCGCTACAGGCAGCAACCGCGGCCGATGTCGCTTTGAACCCCTATATTGTTCGAATCCCAGCAGTCAATAGCGTCTCCAAATAATGTGAGTTCTTGTCTCATGGGCCCTATGCGTTTGTGGTTTATTTTGCTCGTGTTCGCGGTGCCGAGTGCGCTGGCAAATGATTGCCTCGATCACAGCGGTGCTAGGGACATTCTCGAGAAGATGCACGATTCGCATCATTCGGCTACCTACCAGGGGACATTTCTGCGTGAGCTATCTGGTGAGCGGCAGTTTATCAAAGTGGACTTCGATGGCTCAGCAGGCGCATCTAACACGCCCCTGGTTCTTCAGCGCCTAAACGGCGCTGCGCTAAACGCGCCCTCATTATGGCGGGCTCCAACTGGCGTGAGGTCGCTGCTGTGTTCTCTCACTGAGTTCTATGGGTTTGAGGTGACGCAAGGGGCGGTTGTGGCGGGTCTCCCAACCACACAGGTACTGATTAAGCCCAGAGATAATTTGAGACTTGCGTATCGGCTTAATATCGATCCGTCGTCAGGCCTCGTGTTGAAGAGCTTGGTATTCGCGACGGATGGAAAATTGTTGGAACGCAACGAATTTGCGACTGTATCGATACAAATGAACGAATCGGTCGATGAAGGAAAGACTTCAGCCGCAAAGCAAAGTGGAGTAATGCCTCTACAGGGGTTGCCGAAAGGTTACGTCGCTCGGCCTGTCAGAGGTGGATCGATTGAGGCTTTTCATATCTCAGATGGCGTTGCATCAGCAATAGTCACTAGAGAGCCGATGGTCGATACTATTGGGCCCGGCGAGGGTGCGATTATTCATGGGTCAACATTAACCTACACGCGAGGCAGTCAGTTGACGGGTGGTCAGAACATTCTTATTAGTGTGGTCGGCGACGTCCCCATTGCAACAGCACGCATGATTGCCGAATCAGCGCGCGTGCTGCCCTGATTTAGCGATGTCAATGCTGGTTGAACCGGGGCGTGTTGTTGCCTTAGAGGATAATGCTGTTTGGGTTGAGACTATTCGCAGCTCGGCCTGTGGCTCCTGCGCTGCGCGCTCTGGCTGTGGCCATCGAACCCTTGCTGGCGCTTTGACTCAAGACAAAGGCCTCGTGCGGGCCCTTGAGACGGCGTCACTGTCTGCGTCGGAATGTTCTGTTGATGACTGGGTTGAAATTTCGATTCCCAACGCCACATTGTCTAAAGGCGCGCTACTGTTATATGCCGCGCCGCTGGCGTTTGCCACTTTATTGGCATTGGCAGTGGAGTCCATGGGTGAGGGGATGGTGATAGTCTGTTTTTTTGCCGGACTGGGAATTGCCTTCTTGTTGCTTCGTTGGTCGGGTGCACAGTCAGCCATCGGGGTGGTGGAGCCGTTACTCACCGGGCGAGCCGTCGCCAGTGAAGCCGCAGTGGTCGAAGTGAAACTAGTGGAAGACGAGTAAGGATAGATGTCGATGAGACGCAGCGTTATTTTGTTATTTGGGTTGTTAGTTTGGTCTGGCCAGGTGCTGGCGAGTTTGCCCGATTTTGCGTCGATCGTTGAAGACACATCCCCGGCGGTGGTCAAAATTATCGCCGAAGTAAAGCCTGTTCAACCCGACAGTAGCGAAGGTTTAGAAGACCTCGAGCAGCTGGAACAGATTCCGGACTACCTAAGGCGGTTCTTCCAGTACCGCAACCCACCGATGCCGAGGGGCGGCGGCACGGGGTCAGGTTTTTTTATCAGCAGTGATGGTTACGTCGTTACTAATCACCATGTGGTTGATGGTGCTGACGTAGTCATCGTCCGCATGTCTGATCGACGCGAGTTTGATGCGGCGGTAATAGGAAGCGACGAGCGCTCCGATCTCGCTTTATTAAAAGTTGATGGTGATGACTTTCCGTTTCTAGAGCTGGGTAGCTCTAAGGATCTGAGAGTCGGCGAATGGGTATTGGCAATTGGGTCGCCGTTCGGACTCGACTACTCGGTGACGGCCGGGATTGTCAGTGCCAAAGGGCGCAGTCTTCCTACCGATAGGGGGGAGAACTACGTCCCTTTTCTGCAGACCGATGTCGCGATCAACCCAGGAAACTCGGGTGGCCCGCTTTTCAATCTCGAGGGCGAGGTTGTCGGGGTCAATTCGCAGATCTTTACACGTAGCGGCGGTTCCATCGGCTTATCGTTCTCGATTCCATCATTGGTGGTAAAAAACGTGATCGACCAATTGATGGCACGCGGGTCGGTAGTGCGCGGCTGGCTAGGTGTCACCATTCAAAATGTTGATAGAACACTAGCCCAGTCTTTTGGCTTGGATCGACCCAAGGGTGCTCTGGTGGCTCAGGTAGGCGACGACTCGCCTGCGGAAGAGGCTGGTATTGAACCGGGCGACATTATTGTGAAGGTCGCTGATTCCGATATCGAGGTCTCAGCCGATCTTCCTCATGTGGTGGGTTTGATCGCTCCAGATACCAAGGTGGAAATGGTCGTCATTCGTGATGGCGAGCCTACTCGGCTGCGAGTTAGAATCGGCAGTCTGGGCGCCGATCAGCCAATGAGATTATCAACTGTCGCGCCAGAGCCCGGAAGATTAGAAACCTTGGGTATGACCGTGGAGGCTGCCGATGAGGCGGTGCTTGATAGAGCCGGCTTACGGGGAGGGGTGCTGGTGACCGATGTTGACGCCAATTCAGTGGCCGCCGACGCGGGAATAGTGCCGGGGGATGTGATTACGATGTTTGGTCGTCGCGCCATTAGCTCATTGTCGGATATGGAAGATGTGCTCGGAACCGTCGAGCCCGGCGATTCGATTCGACTGCGTGTGAGTCGTCAAGGAAATTTTAGTTTTCTTGGGCTAGTGATACCTGATGATCAATAACCAAGTGGGATTATTGCTTACCACTGCGCTACACTTCGCACCCCAGCGCTCGGCCTGAGCTTCGCGCTACTTATCACTAAGAGGTTACGGCGTGGCCGAGCTGAGTCACATTCGCAATTTTTCCATTATTGCCCATATTGACCATGGCAAATCGACGCTCGCTGATCGTTTCATCCAGCATTGCGGTGGCTTGTCAGATCGAGAAATGGCTGCCCAAGTCCTGGACTCCATGGATCTAGAGCGAGAGCGTGGCATAACCATCAAAGCACAGAGCGTGACTTTGGATTACACCGCGCGAGACGGCGAGATATACCAGCTAAACTTTATCGACACACCGGGCCACGTCGATTTTTCTTACGAAGTCTCGCGGTCGCTTGCTGCCTGTGAAGGCGCTCTGTTAGTTGTGGACGCTGGCCAGGGCGTTGAAGCTCAGTCAGTGGCTAATTGCTACACCGCGATTGAGCAGGGCCTCGAGGTGTTACCCATCCTGAACAAGATGGATCTTCCGCAGGCTGAACCCGAGCGTGTCATGCTCGAAATCGAGGAGATCATTGGGATAGAGGCTAGCGAAGCGGTACCTGTCAGCGCTAAGACCGGAATGGGGATTGAAGATGCACTCGAATATTTGGTCGAGCACATTCCACCACCCGAGGGAGATCGCGAGGAGCCGCTACAGGCCCTAATAATTGATTCTTGGTTTGATAACTACCTTGGAGTGGTCTCTCTGGTTCGGGTCAATCAGGGCGTTCTCAAGAAGCGCGATAAGTTCATGGTGAAGTCGACGGGCAAAGCGCATCAAGCCGATATGATTGGCGTGTTCACGCCTCGTCGAACAGTGACCGATTGCCTACAGGCGGGAGAAGTCGGCTTCATCGTTGCTGGCATCAAGGACATTAAGGGTGCTCCCGTTGGTGATACGCTGATTGCTGCCAATGCACCTGAAACCCAAGTCTTACCAGGTTTTCAGCACGTCAAGCCTCAAGTCTATGCAGGCATCTTCACTATCAATGCCGATGACTATGAGGACTTCAGAGAGGCGCTAGGCAAGTTAACCTTGAACGACGCGTCATTATTCTATGAGCCGGAAACGTCAGATGCGCTGGGTTTTGGATTTCGATGTGGTTTCTTGGGTATGCTCCACATGGAGATTATCCAGGAGCGCCTCGAACGCGAGTACGACCTAGATCTAATCACCACCGCGCCGACTGTGATCTATGAGGTCATTAAGAAGTCTGGTGACGTAGTGAGCGTCGATAACCCGTCAAAGCTCCCTGATCTAGGTGAGATTGAGAGCATGCGAGAGCCGATCGCGCGTTGCACTATCCTAACACCGCAGGATTACCTAGGAGCGGTCATCACGCTCTGCGTAGAGAAGCGTGGTGCGCAGGTCGATTTACAATTCTTGGGTCAGCAGGTGCAGGTGGTTTACGATATTCCGATGGCCGAGGTGGTTCTAGACTTCTTTGATCGACTGAAATCTGCAAGTCGGGGTTATGCATCGCTAGATTACGGCTTCGAGCGTTTCGAAACAGCGCCGCTTTCCAAGCTCGATGTATTGATCAACGGTGATCGCGTCGACGCCTTATCCGTGATTGTGCACCGGGATCACATTCAGAGTCGCGGCCGAGTTTTGACCGAAAAGATGAAAGACCTGATTCCCCGTCAAATGTTCGATGTGGCCATCCAGGCCGCTGTCGGCGGCAAGATCGTGGCACGCCAAACAGTAAAAGCTTTGCGGAAAAATGTGACTGCGAAGTGTTACGGCGGTGACGTGACGCGCAAGAAAAAGCTGCTCGAAAAGCAAAAAGCCGGTAAGAAACGAATGAAGCAGGTTGGGAATGTAGAAATTCCACAAACCGCGTTCCTAGCGGTGTTGCAGGTCGACTGATCAGCTTTCTTGAGCCATCATTACGCACAGTATGAATATCGACCTTCCACTGATTTTATCGCTCATTGTCTTGGGTTCTGGCGCTATTTGGGCCGTGGACGCTCTCTTATTCTCGCGGGCGAGGGAGGAGCGATTAGCGTTAATTCGTGATCGATATCCTGGCTGGGAACGTTATTCGGCGGATGAGAAGCAGGGGATCTCCTATCTCGAGGAGGTGGCTTCGGAGGCGAGCGAGCCGTTATTGGTCGAGTACGCTAAATCATTTTTTCCAATTCTCGCCTTTGTATTAGTCCTTCGCTCCTTTCTTTTTGAGCCTTTTCAAATACCATCCTCCTCGATGGTCCCCACACTTCAGGTGGGAGATTTCATATTAGTCAATAAGTTCAACTACGGGCTGAGGTTGCCTGTAACCCGAACCAAGATTATAGATGTTGGCTCGCCTAAGCGCGGGGATGTTATGGTGTTTTATCCACCTCATATGAATGACACCTACTACATCAAGCGTGTCATCGGAGTGCCGGGTGATCGCATTCGGTATTTCAACAAACAATTAACAGTCAATGGTGAGCCTGTCCCTCGAGAATGGCTCGCAGACATACCAGGCAGTCGACGAGTTGCCATTGGTATCGAGACGCCGCGCGAAGAGCGGGAACACCTCATGCGAGTGGATTCAGGCCGGCCCGCGCGAAATTTTTCGGTGCAGGTGAAACCGGGACACTATTTCATGATGGGCGACAATCGAGATAACAGCAGTGACAGCCGCGTATGGGGTCAGGTTCCCGAGCGTGACATCGTTGGGGAGGCCGTGGCCATCTGGATGCACTGGGAGTCTTTGTTTAGCATTCCCTCGTTTGATCGAGCGGGTAGTTTGCACCCATGATGCGTCAGGAAGGCAGAATCGGAAGGCACCGGCAGAGCGGAAGCTCTACCTTCGCTATTTTTGCCTACATTGTCACCGGTTGGGTGCTGCTGACTGCTCTGTTGCGGGTGTTGCCCATCTATATGGAGCACCAAACCAGCAAAAGCTTACTAGAAGACACCGTTGCGAGCTATCAGCCTGCACGCGATCGGACAGCAGTTGTGAAAGAGAGTCTTGAGCGTGGATTCACTGTAAACCGAATTAGTCATCTCGCGGCGAGTGATGTGAAGATCCAGCGCGCGAGAGACTCTCTGACGCTCAGCGCAGATTACGAAGTTCGCTTTTCTTTGATCGGTCCGCTTCAGGGCGTCTGGCACTTTGATTCCCTGACAGTATCGTCACCGGCGGGCACTGGAGATTAGTGCTGCCCACCGCGTCCAACCATCATCAATCGCGACTGCAGTCGGTTATTGGGCATCAGTTTTCTGATGTCGGCCTGCTAGAGAGGGCTTTGACGCACAGAAGCCATAGTAAGACTCACAACGAGCGGCTCGAGTTTGTAGGCGACAGCGTTGTTAATCTAGTGGCTGCTCAGCTTCTTTTCGATCGTTATCCAGATTACGAAGAAGGTGAACTGAGCCGCCTACGTTCTCGTCTTGTATGCCGCGAGGGGCTGGCGGTGATTGCCCATCGATTTGATCTTGGTTTATGCCTCAAGCTTGGTGCCGGTGAAGAAAAATCGGGCGGCAGAGAGCGTGACAGCACCTTGTCAGACGCGCTTGAGGCGGTTGCAGGAGCGATCGCACTCGACACCGACTTCAGCCATGCGGTTGAGATCGTGAGTAATTGGTTCGAGCCGGAACTAGACACCCTCGACACCGGGCAGTCTAAAGATCCCAAAACCCGCTTGCAGGAGCTCTTGCAGGGACGCAGATGGAAGCTGCCTGAATATTCGCTGCTTAGCGCAGAGGGTAAAGATCACGAGCAATGCTTTGAAGTTCAGTGCCGTGTCGTCGAGTTGGATCTGGTCACGACGGGTTCGGCAAGTAGTAGAAAGCGAGCTGAACAGACAGCTGCCACAGCTCTTTTAGAGAAGTTGGAGTCATCGAATGACGGATGAATCGACAAAATGTGGACTGGTTGCCTTGGTGGGCCGACCTAACGTTGGTAAGTCGACGCTCCTCAATTTTATCCTTCAGCAGAAACTGAGTATCACATCGCGAAAGCCACAGACGACTCGTCAGCAGGTGCTTGGCGTTAAGACGAGTGGCAACCATCAAATGATTTTCGTGGACACACCGGGTCTGCATCGGAATGAGCCGAAGGCGATTAATCGGGCAATGAATCGCTCCGCGACCTCGGCAATGAGTGATGTCGATATCGTACTGTTCTTGACCGACCGAGCACGATTTACCCCCGAAGACGAGTGGATCCTAGAAAAATTGGCGACCGTAAAGGTGCCTGTGGCCTTGGTTATTAATAAGATCGACCTGCTGGATGACCCGACGGCATTACTACCAGAGCTTGAAGCGATTGCAGCGCGGGGTTTGTTCGCCGAGATTTTCCCAATTTCTGCCCTGCGTCAAAAGAATCTCGATCGTTTGGAGGAGTTTCTGTTAGACGCGATTCCCGAAGGACCTCATTTATTCCCCTCTGGCCAGATTACCAATCGGAGCGAGCGCTTTCTCGCGGCCGAATTGATCAGGGAGAAAATTATTCGTCAATTGGGTGATGAGCTACCTCATACCACAGCTGTAGAAATAGAATCTTTTCAGACGGATGAGAAGGGTATCTGCCATATCAATGCAGTTATTTTTGTTGAGCGTGACGGTCAGAAGCGGATAGTGATCGGTAGCAAAGGTAGTCGATTGCGATCAATCGGAACCGATGCTCGGATTGATATGGAGAAGGCTTTCGATAATAAGGTGATGCTCAAACTCTGGGTAAAGGTAAAATCGGGCTGGTCTGACGATATCCGCGCATTGCGAAGCTTAGGGCTGGATGGGGACGGGTGAGTAGAAACCTGCAACCAGCGTGGGTGCTAAGCCGGCGCAAATACCAGGATTCCGGATTGTTGCTTGAGTTATACACAGCGCAAGATGGGCGTCTCGGTGCTATCGCCAAGGGCGCTCATCGTAAGCAGCGTGGTGGTACGCTCAGTAGTATTTTGCAGGTTTTCACACCGGTTCTAATTCGCTTAGGTGGTCAATCAGAATTGAAATATATCAGCGCAGCTGAGAGCGCCGGACAACCACTGAGCCTCCAGGACGCGCCAATGCTGTCGGGTCTGTATTTAAATGAATTACTGTTGCGGTTAGCGCCGCGCTTTGACTCGAACCCTGAATTATTTGCGAGTTATGGCCTCACCCTGGAGGCGATCTCAGAGCAAAATGGCGTTGAATCTAGTTTGCGGCGTTTTGAGCTCGAGTTGCTAAATCAACTGGGCTATCAGATTAATTGGCGCAGGGATGCTGAGCGTGTTGACATCGATCCATCTCGTCTTTACCACTTCACCCCGAATAACGGCTTTGAACCAGCGGAATCGGAAGAGGGTATTCGGGGATTGGAGTTACAGGCCATTAGTTCATGGATTGAGGGTCGATCGACCCTCAGTGATTCGAGAGAGAAAGTAGTGCGGCAGATTACTCGGCGATCGATTGATGAGCTACTGGGTGGGCGACCGCTCAACGTCAGGTCGGTCGCGCGTCAGTGGTCTGAGCATAGGGTAGTTAAATGATTGTGGGTGTTGGCGTCGATGTGGCAACCGTCGCTAGATTCGAGCGCATGCTCGAGCGGTTTGGGGCTCGTTTCATAGGGAAAGTGATGACACCGGATGAAATCGGTCAATGGCCTGAGGCTAACGGCCGCCGCCTGGCTAAAATTTTTTCAGCAAAAGAAGCGGTTGTGAAAGCCCTTGGTTCCGGTTTCCGGGAGGGTGTCACTCTACAAACAGTGTCGATAGGACAATCTCCCTTAGGCGCACCAATCGCGACATTGAGCGGTGCCGCCAGTGAGCGACTCGAGCGCATAGGCGCTAGTCAGGTATTGCTCTCCATCTCCGACGAGGAGGATACGGTAGTCGCTTTTGCATTAGCGCAGTAGAGCGGCTTATTGTTGGCTAGATCTGAACGTCGACGATAGATTGTCGAGTGTCCCGGTAGTGTTTCATGGGTTGTTGTTTTGTTGGTCGCTAAGACGGCCAAAACGATGG
>NTKA01000045.1 GCA_002456975.1 Halieaceae bacterium MED-G27 | reverse complement strand
CGAACATGTTGTATAAGCCCGCGACCATTCTCGAGGAGCTCAATCAGTTTCTTACCCTGGAGGATGGCGACATCGTCATGACAGGAACGCCGGCGGGCGTAGGGCCCGTCTTAAAAGGACAACAGTTTGAGGGTCAGGTACAGGTGGGATCGACAGTGCTCACCCGTGTCTCTTGGCAGGCTGCTTGACCCAACGTAAGGTGCACTAAGAATTAGCCGTCGGTTGCCAGAGCTCTTAAATCAGCGCAGAAGGCGTCAACTTCAGCTTGCTCCGTAGTGAACGAGGTTACTAGTCTATAAGTACCCTCGAGAGACGGCCATTCGTAGAAAGCATGACCGCACTCCCAGAGCGCTTCGGCCTGTGGTTTGGGCATACGGACAAACAACTCGTTGGCCTCACTCACCGAGGCAAACTCGATCCCCGGTATGGCCTGCAGTTGGCTCTTTAAAGACTGCCCCATCTGATTTGCATGACGTGCGTTTGCAAGCCAAAGGTCATCGTCTAAAAACGCATCAAATTGCGCCGCCAAAAAGCGATGCTTGGACCACAGGTGGCCACCCCGCTTTCTGATGCGTTCTGCATTGACCGCTGCAGACTTATTGAAGAAAACGATGGCCTCAGCGGCCATGGCTCCGTTCTTTGTTGCGCCGAAACTGAGCGCATCGACACCAGCTCGCCAGGTGAGGTCGGCCGGGCTATCACTTTCGCCAGCGACCGCGTTAGCAAACCGAGCGCCATCGATAAATAGCTTCATGCCGAGAGACTTTGCTAGTTCAGAGTAGGCGGCAATCTCATCGGGAGAAAAGCGTGCACCCAACTCCGTCAAATTTGAAATTGCAATCACCGCGGGTTCGACCGAGTGCACTCCCCTTGCACCTGACACGTCAATCTTTTGTACCAATTCCTCAAGATTAGGTTTTGCATCATCGCCACCGACGGTGAACTGGCGAGCGCCACCGGTATAAAGCTCGGGCGCTGTCGACTCATCGTTGGCAATGTGTGATTCAGCGTGGGCGAAGATACCGCCAAAGGGCGAACAAAACGTTGCCAAACCGATGCAGTTAGCGGCGGTACCTGTCCCAACCAACAGAGCAGTGACGTCGGTCTCAAAGAGCGACGCGAGTCTTTGCTCAACAGACTTGGTCAGCTCATCAACGCCATAGGCGGGGGCCATACCGGAGGCAGAAAGTGCCATAGCCTCAATGATCTTAGGGTGTACACCCGAAGCATTGTCAGATCCAAAATTTGCCACAGCTAACTCTCTCCAAAATTGACCGACTCAGCTTATATTTTAGTCCTCCGAGCGCGTCACACATTATCAAAACTAGACCATGACGTGCCCATCATCATTGGGTGCGTGGCCACCGTCCGAAAACGCACAAAAAAAGCGGGCTTACGCCCGCTTTTTGAAAGTTGCGTCACTCAGCCGGTCAAAAGCGATACTTGAACCCGCCCTTAATAATCCGCCCAAGGGCACTATGGTTGAAGGAATCGTACATCAGATCGCCGTAGGCCAGCGGTGGGTCTTGATCTCCGGCATTGATCACAGAGGCAGTGAACGATAGACGATCGGACAACGCGAGGTTGTAATGCAGGTCTACTGTCGTAAAGCTATCCACTGCGGTGCCGCTAGGTAGCGACTGCGTGCTGGCTCTCCGATCTGTCATCTCCCCGACGTAGTTGACGTAAGCCAACAAGTTACTATTTGAGGTAATGCCAACATTGGCAAAGGCTCTTACCTTTAGATCCGGCGTCGGTCTAGCGGGGTTCTCGAAGTTATAGAAGCCCGCAGTTTCCACTCCAGCGGCGATTTGCGCACCATTCTTGATGTAGGGGTCGATCTTTTTGCTAAGTGTGTAACTCCCCTCTAAACCAAGTGACGTGGCCAGACCCATATCGAAATCATAGTTAACAAAAAAGTCGATACCGTTGGTCGTTTGACCGGGGCCATTCACAACTTGCGGCCGGACTCGCTCTAATTGACTGACATCACACTCGCCCTCGGCAAATCCTGGAGGACAAACTATCTGACTCTGTATAGCTTGTCTCGTGGCACCACCAGCTTGATACGCGGATACCAGCTGCGTATACGACTCAGCCTGGATAGGGTTGTCTACGTCAAAATGCCAGTAGTCCAGGGTGGCACTGAGATTATCCCCTGAATAAACCAGACCCATGTTGTAGGTGAATGACGACTCGGGATCCAAGTCGGGGTTGCCCGTCGTGTCGATCGCTTTAAACGCCAATGTCTGTATCACAATCTGCAGCGACGTTGACGCGCTAGGATCCAATTGGTTTGGATCAGGTGCTAAATAAGTCGTTTGGGCAGACGCGCGGAACGAAAGCTCGTCATTAAATCGGTATTGCATAGACAGCTTGGGATCGACTGTACTGCCGCTTGACCCATAGGTTTCATAACGCATACCAGCGCTAACGTCGAGATTTTCACCCAACGCTAGGGACGCCTCCGCGAAGGCCGCGTAAACTGTTTGATCCAAGTCGTATGGAACGTTTGCGCCGAGGAAGCTGTGCAAACCAGTGGGGTTAGCACATCCCGTGTAGCCCGTTACACGACAGGGGTTGACGTTGAGATTGGCGATGTCGTCGACATCCTGGGAGACATCGTTGCGGCGATACTGAAGGCCATAGGCGACCGCCATGTTGTCTATCTGCTGCTGGAATACAATGTCGGCCGTAAACAGATCATTTTTACCCTCACTGAACCACTCGTCATCGATCCAGTCCTGCAACTCCTGAGAGTTCGCAACAGAGGCGTCATAATTTGGATTAACAAACTGACCAAAATACCCCGATTGAATAGCGGTCGAGAATGGATTAAAGAACTGGCATCCACCCTGACCAGCAACAGCACCATTTGTATTGACGGTTTCATCATTGTTGAGCGTTGCACCACAAGAGGGTCCACCGTATCCCAAGTAGGCGAGCTTAGTTTTTTCAATACTGGCATCTCGAGAACCATAACCACCTTCTGTTCGCGAGTAACTTACATTCAAGGTGTAATCAACATCATCCGTAACTGCACCCGCCAGCGAACCTGCAAGCCTGTACGTTTGATAATCTCGCGTGGTCGTTCTTGGACCTGAGGCGCCTGCTCCATTAACCCGCCCACGTACAATGATAAATAGCGGATCGACCGGGATAGCATCAAAGTATTCAGGGAAGGCCGCTTGGAGACTTTGATAGGCTGGACTGTTAGGGAAGACCGACTGCACTGGATCAATAATCCGCTGCGGAGGATAAGATGGCGAGGTTGCCCAATCAGGGACAGAGGTATCCGCATACATCGCTTCAAGATGCACTGTTGTACCGTTATCGAAAACACCGTTAATTTCTGAGAAAACTTCAAAGTGCTCTTCGTTTTCCACGAAATTATCGAATTGCCCGTAATTGAAATAACACACATCATTGATTGCTAAGTTACCGACATCGCTGCAACCAGGATCTGCTGCAGCGTTAACGATCTGCGGACCATTACCGATATCACCGAAGGCGTAGAGAGTACCCGGGCTCGCAATACTAGACCAGCCACCAAAAGGTAGTTGGCTTCCGTCCAGACGCGCCGCCCACTCTCTGTCTCTCATCTTCAGTTGACTGCGCTCTCGATAGCCGGCCGAGGTGACCCAATCAAAATCGCCTAGCTGTGTGCCGTAAATAGCCCCTAGTGAAAAATCACCATCCGAATCAGCAATTGATGAAAAATTGCCCTGAATCTCGAAGCCTTCGAAGTCCGACCGTGTAATGAAGTTGACCACTCCACTTACCGCATCTGAGCCATAAGTAGCCGCAGCGCCCTCTTTCAAAACCTCCACACGCTGGATTGCGGCCGCCGGGATAGAATTAATATCGACAAATCGACCTTGCGCGAGACGAACGGGAACAGCAGCTTGCCGCTGGCCATTGATGAGCACCAGGGTCCGCTGTGGACCCAGACCCCGGAGGTTTACGTTTGCAAGCCCCTCAGTGGCGTTCGCCAAAAATTGGTTTGTTTCGCCATCAACGCCTGAACTGAAAGCCAGATTCTTGGTAAATTCAACAAGCGTCGGACTGTTTTGCATGTCCATCATTGATCGATCGTAAACCGACACATTCGTATCGGCATCCGTCGCCGTTCCGCGGATCAGTGATCCAGTGACTACCACTTCTTCTAGTTCACCGCTCTCTTGAGCCCATGTGTGGTTAAAGGAAAAGATAGCGGCTAGCGCTGATACCAGTATTAGTGGGCCTTTGCCGAGCGACAGCCCTGCGGCGAGACGTTTATTAATAATCATAGTGCACCTTATTAGAGTTAGAATTTACTGCTTACGACTAGAGTTAGAGGTTAGTCCTTATCCGACCAAATCGTTGACCAACACCGAGAATAAAACAAAGTTTTAACCAGTAATCAACTACCTAGCCGTGCCTAGGACTCGCCACCACCATACCCCAATCGAATTTGAAGCACAGGTATCTGGCCCTTTCCTATGGTGAAGGGAACATTTGGCGTGATTCCAAAGAATTTGAACCTGTAGTATCGACGTCTTCCAGGCTTTTTTTGTTGTCGTCCTGAGCCAAAGCTGGGTTGGCCACCCGAAGAATAACCGTCAATGAGCTTAAGGCAAAAACTGCCCGCCTGTTGCAATCGAGAATCTCCGCTTCATTACCGTTCCTTATTGTTTACGACTTCTTATAGTTAAAACCTGTGTTGGTTATTGCCGCGTTTTTGTCGTTATTTAACGCAAGCTAAACTAGGTCACGAATTGCATGAGGCTTCAGTCGAGGTCGTGGATTTGTCAACGCGCGCAGGATTGACCACGATAAAATGGAAAACATAGCAAAGTTTCGTTGTATTTCGACCAGCCAGATAGTACCGTTCACCAAACGTTAGAGCGACCGCCATGCACGCTATCCTAAAACTGGATGTGGCAGGGCAACCTAGGGGCTGGCTAAGCCTCCAGGAAGCGATATCTGCCTACGCTCGGGGCGATGTTATCTACGGCATCGGGGAGACCCTTCCCCCAGTGTTTGGTGGCATTCAGCGCCTCACTGGTATCAGATCACAAATCACCCTACAACCTATCGTTGCGCTCGATGGCCGCGTATTCGATCACTTCACACCTCCGCTGTGTAATAGGACACTGTTTCGGCGCGATGATCATCGTTGCCTCTACTGCGGCAACCAATTTAGCCGTAGCGAGCTGACCAGAGACCATGTGATCCCAACGTCACGAGGTGGCACCGACAAATGGGAAAATGTGGTCGCTGCCTGTAAGCGTTGTAATTGGCTTAAAGACTGCAAAACACCAGAAGAAGCGGCAATGCCATTGCTTGCCGTGCCGTTTAAACCCAATAGCTACGAGTGGCATTACCTGGCGAAAGATCGCGTGCTGGCGGATCAGATGGAATACCTCTCCACCCAGTTTCGGGCAGATCGAGACTGGGCGCACTAACCACTAATATTTCCCAGTGGTGTTCCACACAACTCGCCACGTTGTGAGCTTTGGCGTCAGGAACAAACGCTGACACCTTGTGCGAGAACTACTGTCATTGGGAGGGTATGGCTGCTGATTGATCATGATGACGATACGTGCATGAACAGTCGCACATGCCTTAAGTTTTTGATGGGACTCCTGACGCCCTGGACAGGGCGTAGCCCAAAGCGTTGAAAGGACAAACCCGCTGTGACTCTGGTGCGTACCCAGTTAACTCGCTAGAGTTCGCGCCCATTGGCGATAAAACAGACTACGGATCGAGCATCGAATGAGTAACTCAAGATCTTCGCGCATCAGCCTGATTGGCATGCCAGGCAGCGGAAAGAGCACCGTTGGCGTCCTACTTGCCAAGCGTATTGGACTCGCTTTTGTCGACACCGATATTTTGATTCAGGAGCAGGAGCAGGCAACGCTTGCGGAAATTATTGCTCGCAGTAGCGCGTTTGTCTTGAGGGAAATTGAGGAGCAAGTATTGCTCGATATGCCGATCACGGACTCGGTTATTTCTACCGGCGGCTCAGTAGTTTACAGCCCTGCCATTATGGAGCGTCTCTCGGCGGCAAGCACCGTGGTCTACCTTCGTGCGCAACTCGAAACCGTGGATTACCGAATATCGCTCGCGCCGGATCGTGGTATCGCATCACCGGGCAATCACACGCTAGAGGATGTCTACAACGAGCGAGCACCTCGCTACGAGCAGTACAGTGATATCGTTGTTGACGTTGACCACGATACACCCGAGGCGATTACCGGACAGATCATCGCGCAGCTGGACACTCTCTAGCGTCGAACGGACGCGTCCGAATTCTCCGGCTCCCAGCGAAAAAAGCCAATGAGCTGAGGAGACAAGCCGATTATCGCGGTCCATACGACTTGGCATAGTGATTGCAAAACTATACATCCCTCCCTAGGCAGGGACGCACGACGCGGATACGAATCTCATGGAAGAGCCTCTTTCAACGCGTCATAGGGAGGGGGTTTTTTAATCGTGTCAAATGTGACAAGTGATCGACGAAAAAACTTGTATAACCGCAAATAGAGAACCAAAGTACGCCTTGCAGAAGTGTGGTTTACCTTTAGTCCACTGGAGGTGAAGTATGTCAAGCAACGAGTCAAATACGACTGACACTGGAATCGCCGAGGATATCAGCGATTCAGTAATGGCCAATATCGATGACGATACTGTCGACGCTATAGAGGACACCATTCCGCAACTCAGTGACCAAGCCAGACTGTGTGCTAGAAGACGACGTATTGAAGACCTTCTAGAAGCGCGGCGGCTGCGCGAGGAACTTGGCGATGACGACTTTAGCTTTAACCTCGACTAGGCAATAGCCGCGTTATCAACCGTTTCTTTGCGCCACTCGACCACATTACGCTCGATAAAGAAGAAAGCGTAGAGCCAAAGCGATGCGTCCCAAAAATCGAGCAAGGTGCCTTCGAACGCCCAATATATCGCTGCTGCGAATAACACCCCATACAAGCCTACTTTTGAGCGAAACACGGTACCCTTGTAGGCACCGAAACTCTCTTGTCTTCCCAAAATGAGCCGAACCTCTGTTTCGAGCAGGATGACGATCAGAATCCAAGCACTGGAGTTAACAACATCAACCCAGGCCAACCACTGCGCACTCGATAAAGCGGCTTTCGTCGCGACAACCCGGCTATAGCCGTCCACAATCACCCAATCAGTCGACGCGTTGCAGTTCACGGCTGCGAGCGGTGTGAACTCATCCAGATCAGTGAGAACTGACCAATCAGATGCAATCAGGGCGCAGGCATCGGACGTCAGCGGTGTGCTACCGATCAAGGCGATCCACTCAGAATAATAGCCCCAGCAAGTGGCCACAATCGTAGTCATACAGATGAGTCGAACAAGACGAATTAGCGTGGCAGAACCTCCACGAAGTCTTCGGTCAGATATGACGAAGGTCTCGAGCTCGAACAACAACAAAAGCGCCAACCAAGCCGCCGTATCGATCGTGGCAGAGTAAGTCTGAATAACATCGAACAGAGTTTGGATATCGACATTCGATGCTCTGGCGGTCGTAATCTCCTCGACCATGAATAGGTAGACATTCCAAGAGAGCGCCAAGTAGGTCGCATACTTTGCGAACTGAAAACGCAGGCCGAGTGCTGGAGCTGAAGAAGTCGTCACACGTAGGCCTTCAAACTAAGCGTCGGCAATCAAACTTGGAGCAGTAAGTGCTCGCGTTCCCAAGAACTGATAACGCGGTTGAACTCTTCAAATTCGTCGAGTTTTACAGCCGCGTAAGCCTCTAGAAAAAGCTCACCCATCACGTCATTGAGATCGGGATCGAGGGTCAACTGGCGAACGGCCTCTTCGAGCGACCGTGCAACGGCTACTGCCTCGTCGTTCGCTGTACCGTGATGCGGGGCAGTCGGTTGCAATGATTTCCTCAAGCCCAACAGGCCGCTCGCCAGCGAGGCGGCGATGGCCAAGTAAGGGTTGGCATCAGCCCCTGGAAACCGATTTTCAACGCGACGGTTATTCGGGCTGCTTTCAGGCACTCGAAATGCTGTGGTGCGATTGTCGTAGCCCCAAGATAGGTTGATTGGTGCCGAAATATCCGGAGCTAACCGACGATAAGAATTGACATTGGGTGCGTAAAAACTGATGAGATCTGGGGTGTAGCGCTGAAGTCCAGCGATGTAATTCATCAAAGCTTCGGTAGGCTGATCATCATCGCCATTAAAAATATTACGGCCTGTTTCCAAGGACAGAACGCTTTGGTGAATATGCAATGCGGAGCCCGGTTCCTTTTGCATCGGCTTCGCCATAAACGTTGCGTACATGTTGTGACGCTGTGCCGTCTCGCGCACAGTGCGCTTAAATACAAACACCTGATCCGCCATTGTCAGCGGATCACCGTAATTAAAATTGATCTCGAGCTGCGCAGCACCATTTTCGTGAATCAATGTGTCGACATCGAGTGATTGCTCATCAGCGAAGTCGTACATGTCTTCAACGAAGTCCTCAAACTCTGCAACCGCATCGATGCTGTACGACATTCTTGCCACCTCGCGTCGACCAGAGCGCCCCTTCGGCGGCATCAACTCATAGTCGGGGTCGGTGTTTTTATGGACGAGATAAAACTCAACCTCGGGGGCTACCTGTGCCTTCAGGCCCGCCGTCTCGTAGAGCTCTAACACTCGCTTTAACACGTTGCGAGACGCTAACGGATGCGGCGCTCCGTCAGCCTTATAACAATCAGCGATTACTTGAGCAGTCGGCTCTCTCGCCCAGGGAACTCGGCGCAATGTCGATGGATCGGGCGTCAACAACATATCGGTATCGGTGGGCTCCACAAAGTCCCAATGATCATCGGTGTACTCGCCCGTCACCGTCTGAATCAGAATCGACTCCGGCAATTTGAGATCAGACCGCGCCATAAATTGGTGCGCGGGTATGAACTTGCCGCGCGCATTGCCAGTAACATCGGGCACAAGGCACTCGACCTCCGAAATATCATTGTCCTGCAGCCACTGCTTCATTGTGTCGGGAACATCGGATCGATGCTCCACACCACCCCCGCTCTCGGGGTGATAGACAATGGTGGAATTGTTATCTGGGGTCGACAATGAGTCGCTCATAAATGTCCGATGTTGCTAAGTTGTGTGCAGTATGGTCTGGCCTTCGATGCTGAGCAAGCTTCATAATTACGTCTATGAACGACCAAAAAAACATAACGACGTCTGGCGCAGATTACCCAGATAGCTGGTACGCCGCTTCGGTTGCGCTACCCGATGCAGCACCCTCGCTCAGCGGTGCACTGGATGTTGATGTATGTGTCATCGGAGCAGGCTACACGGGGCTATCAAGCGCCATTCATCTTGCGAGACAGGGAAAAAAGGTCGCCTTACTCGAAGCGGAACGCGCCGGCTGGGGCGCCTCGGGTCGAAATGGTGGGCATGTTGGTACCGGCCAACGCGTTGACCAGGAAGTGCTTGAGAAGCAACTAGGCATGGAGACAGCAAAACAGCTCTGGCAACTCGGTCTCGATGCCGTGCAATTGGTCAGCAACCTCATCAGCGACTACAAGATCGACTGCGAACTCGGCTCGGGCAACCTTCACTTTGCTGCGAAGCCCAGTCATAGCAGCGAGATCGAGGAAGAAGTGGCGCATTTAAATGCGGTATATGGCTACGACCAAATCAGTTTCGTAGCGAAGAAAGACATTGGACACTACACCTCAGCCCAAGGCTTCTACGGTGGCTCCTACGACCGCGGTGCAAAACACTTACACCCGCTCAAGTATGCGCTTGGCTTGCGTGCCGCTGCATTTTCAGAAGGAGTACAGCTGTTCGAAAAAACTCCAGCGCTCAACTATAAAACAACAAATAATCGCATCGTTGCGACCACACCGAGCGGAAGCATCACCGCAGATCGAGTGGTCATGGCCTGCAACGGTTACCTTGAAAAACTCTGTCCGACCATCGCACCCAACATCATGCCGATCAATAACTTTATTGTGGCATCAGAGCCGCTAAGTGATGAACTCGCTGATCAGGTCAACCGCTACCGAACCTCGTTATCTGACACCCTATTCGTCATCAACTACTGGAAATTATCCAACGATAATCGAATGATTTTTGGCGGTGGCGAAAATTACAGTCGGCGCTTTCCCAGTGACATCATCAACTTCGTCAGACCGAAGCTACTAAAAATACATCCGGACCTAGCCAACACTCGACTCGAGTACGGGTGGGGCGGGACGCTAGCCATTACGCTCAACCGGATGCCCGATATAGGGGTTGTCAAAGAGCGTGTGTTTTATGCCCAGGGATTCTCAGGACACGGTGTCCCCACAGCCACTATGGCGGGAAAGCTAATCGCAGATGCCATCCTGGGCGACTGTGGCAACTTTGATGTGATGAGAGGACTACCGACACGCGCGTTTCCGGGTGGCACCCTGCTTCGATGGCCGGGCTTGGTGGCCGGCATGCTGTTCTACAGCCTAAGAGACCGACTAGGCCGATAGCGGCCCGATAGGTCTGCAGCTAGGCTTCGATCGCAGTCAGCAAAAACCTAGCGATTCTAGGGCTGAGTAAGTACCGCTCGGCTTCTCTTACCTCAGGTTGGCGGTCTCATGCTAGACCGGTTTGCAGCAGATCAGCTCGGCTTAGCCTTTAAGATTGACGACTCGATGTGACACCGCCGAACTTTCAGAGACAGGGGGACCAATAGTTCCTTTCTCAGCGCGTCTGCGATACGGTAATAGTGGAACAGGATGTCAGGACGAGTCGATGAAAGACAAGAAGCCTATCGTGTTTTTGGCGGTAACCGACAATTTGCTTGCTAGGCAGCTGTCAGAAGGATTCCAGCTGTCCGGCTACAAAACTGTTCGCGCGCCGTTAGCGAGGGACTGTTATTCAGCCTGGTCTAATCCAGAGCGCTTCACAGTATGTGTCATCGATCAGCATTTAGCCGATCAGCCAGGCGCTGTTCTCGCACGTTATCTTGCAGAGAATAGAGCCCGTAAAGTCGTGCTATTTGGCAAACTAGACGATGCAGCGCTTCGGCTCGAGCTCTATCGAATGGGCGTTTCTGCGATTATTCGCAATCCAGAGAGCTCGGCGGAGATTGTGGCGGCTGTCGAAGCATCACTCACGAGAAAAACATCGACTGGTCCCTCTGCTACGGTCATCCCGTTCCCGGACACCGAGGATTTGTCGGGTGCCTGGAAAATCAAGTCATTGCAGCGAGAGCTGCAGACCCCTGGCGGAAAAACGATTGGATTGACGCGAAACGAGTTGAAAGTTTGCCTGGTGTTCGCCGCATCAAGAACCGAAGCGACTAACCGCGAAGTCCTATGCCGCTCTATATATGGCCGGACAGATTCTGCTGCCAATAGGGCGCTTGATGCTGTCATTAAGAGGCTTCGTCAAAAGATCTTGGCGGTCTCGAGCAATGTCGATCCCATCACCACACACTATGGGGAAGGCCACCGGTTTACGGAGCCGTTGGTGGCTGTCGATTGAGACTCAAAGCAGCGCCCCAATAAAGCGATCAAGCGATACTAGTTACCTTGACGATGCGCTCAAACCCGTTGTCACCGGGGTCGGTTTTTTGACTTATCTCAGCCCCTAAAAACCCAGCGAGTAACCTTAGGGCTTTGTCTGGACTTGATGCCGTGTCGTGATCGAGCTCCGCACTGACTCCGGTGTCACGAGTGCGAATAAAGAGCACAACGTTGTCAGATTCGGCACGTTCCGCCCAAAATGCTACTTCAATGAAGCCTAGGTCAGTGCTGTCTGAAGCCGATTGGATCAGAGCGAACACCAAAGACTCCAGCCAATAAGAATTGACCCAAATCGTCTCCGGTAAACCGTCATCGGCCAACAATCGAGTCACCACCTCTCCGTCTTTAGTGAGTGCAGTCAAGTAAGCCGATGATCTTGCCACCAGCTTGCTTAGCGACGCCCTGTTGTCATCGCTCTGCATTAGGCTTGGCGGCGCACCTCCCGTTAAGACCGTGGTGTCAAGCTCCAAACGCGTGCGCACAATGTCGGTAACAGCAATATCTACGTATCGTTGATCCTCCTCATCAGCCACGTCGCGCAGTGTCTCTGCAAAACTAGAGAAATGAGCTAGTGCCTCTGATACCTGCCGATGGACTGCGCCAGTGACCCGCTGCTGTGACAGCACGAGATTTCGTTCGATCGTGACCTCTTCCTCGTTTCTCGCTTGGTTACGGAGAAATAAAACAACCGCCGTCAAAGCACCCATCAATACGAAAAGACCCCAAAACAATTCACGATAGGGGAAGGTCCGCTTATCAGCCTGCGCCAATACAAGATATTCTTTGCTAGGTAGCACAAACACCCGAACCCCATAGAGCTCAGTGATAGCGACCAAGGTTGACGATGGTGTCGCGTCGGGGCAATCAAAATCACTCCCATTCACTGCGTAAGCAAGCAGACAATTTTCAGTGCTGATGTCAAAGGCAACAATGTTGAGCGCGGGCGGTGGACCGAGTACCGCCAACTCTCGATCGATGGCACGCTGCAGAGACTCGAGCTCAACTATCGATAACGCAATGTACTGCCAGACAGCACTAGAACGGTCCAACACTCGGTAACTCAATACCGCAGCGCCCTGTAAGACGAAACGTGAAGAATCCAACCAATCTTCTTGGGCAACCAAGGTCGCGATTTCTGTCGTGGTAGATGACCAATCAACTGCTGATAACATCGGATCAGCACTTAACTCGCGACCAGTCACTGCACAAAATCTCGGCGGGAGAACAACAGGAAAGATATCCCCCGAATCGCGATGCCGTCGGAGCACAACAGTCGCAAACGGTGTATCCGCTGATATCAAATCAGCAGCCGACAGCGCAATGGATATCAGTCTCTCTGATCCGCCAGCACCACTGCCAGCAAGCAGCGAATTGCTATCGAGCGTGGCCAGAGCCGATCGTGTTTTTGTTTGATAACGCTTCAGGATCGCGTCACCAATTAATATCCGTATATTAGCATCTGACCGGAATTGATCTAAAAGCTGTTGATCGGCGGACGTCTCATAACTCGAGTAAGCAAAAAGCGCGTTGAATATCCCCAGAATTAGGACCGCAATTGGAATAAGATATAAACGCGATAGAGACGACGCGGCCATAATGTCAACTCAGTGTAGAATGACGGAGGTCGGCCGAGGTTCATCGACTCAATCATGAATCCTAGCTCGACAGCCCAAAACATTACGGATGAAGAATAGCACGTGCCTCTAACTTGGTTATCTAAAATAAAATCGACACTCGAGACCCCGGACACCGAGCCTTCGGTTCCTGACTCTGCAATCCTGTACGCGACACTCATGCTCGAAATCGCACAAGCTGATCAGGAAGAGGCCGACGAGGAGCTTGCAATCATCGAGTCGCGTCTCCATAAACTCTTCGGCCTCGATGAAGCTGATTGCAGGGCCGTCGCGACCGCAGCGCGTGAGCAATTAGCTCAGGCTCCAGGGCTGTATCAATTTACCCGACAGATTAACGAGACATTATCAATCGAAGAGCGGAGCCAACTCGTTGAATCGCTGTGGCAGGTTGCGTTTGCGGACCAAGAGATCGATAAATACGAAGAGGCCTCCATTAGAAAAATTTCAGATTTACTTTACGTTTCTCACGGCGACTTCATGAAGGCAAAACACTCTGCTTGGCAAGAATCGGGCGAGTCCTGAGATCAAGCCCCTTAAAGAAACCCGTTTTTCTCGCTGCCATCGGTATCGCTATTACCTGAGTCATCGCTGGTCCGATGGAGAACGCTGCGTTTTCATCGGTCTAAACCCGTCCACCGCAACATCAAAACAAGACGATGCGACAGTCAGAAAGTGCGCGGCATTTGCTTCAAAGTGGGGATACTCCGGATTTGAACTCATCAACCTATTCGCGTTTCGCAGCCGCGACCCAAATGGGCTCACTCGACACCCCGAGCCAATCGGTCCCAGCAACAATCGATGGATCAGCCGCACACTGAGTGACGATAAATTGGTCGTAGCTTGTTGGGGAAATGGCGGCGCTCTGCTTCAACGCGACGAGATTATCAAGGCCATGCAAGACCGACTTTACTGTCTCGGCGTCACCAAAAGCGGGCAGCCAAAGCACCCGCTTTACTTACCTACTAGCACTCAATTAACCGCCTTATGAGCCATAGGATGCTACGTAGCTACCGAATAATAAAAACGAAAATTAAGATAGCGATAAATGCGATGAGTTCGAGTCGAAAATAGCGATGCAACCAGCGTTTTATGAAGTTCATGCCAACAGCGACCTGTTACGGGGCTGTCCATTATTTGAGCAACGTTAGATAACATCAATAGCGCGAGCACAAGTATTTGGCGGTAGAGTATCGCCACACTTGGGGGGAAAAGTTTATGGACACCGCCGCATCTGATCAGCAATACGAAAACCTGCCCTGTCGTGGCTGCACAGCCGAGTGCCCCAACAGACAGCAATGTCAGGGAAAGCCATGGCGCATACCTATTTTGAGTTCAGACAAGGCGGTAGAGAGCTAACAAAGCCGTGCGGTTGCTGTATCTTCGCCTGCGAATCTTGCCAATCTGGGATTAGTAGATTCCCGACCAACGCACCAACAGCTGACTCATGATTGATAAGCCGGTCACGGTAGCTATTAGTAGGATGATGAGCAACATCGGTCTGAATGGTTTGCGATTGGTCGAGTTAACGCCAGTCGAAACCACGTGATCGACCCGTGCCTGATCTTCATCAGACAACAACTGCTCATTGCTATCGTTTGACTCCTGACTCATGTTCAGCGCCTCCTACGTTAACTGTCGACCAGAGCCCCAAACAAGAGACTCGTTCACTCAAACCACTAAAAAATTGGCTGATTTTCACAACTTTTTCAGCCTCGATACGTCACGGCCGAGCGATGACGCATCATTCTAAAGAGTATTCACCTACTCTCCAGTTTCCAAGTCCTTGCGATCGACTGTCATGCCTTTCCAAATCGCAAAAACAATTGCCAGTTCAACGCTTTTGGAGTGCCTCAGGCCACAATGCCTAAGCTGTCAAAGCACTATGACCAAACTCGGTTCGATCTGCGAGCGATGCCAGGAACAGCTCATTCCATCGCCAAACCGCTGCCTCTTCTGCGACCTACCCTTAACCACAGCAAGGGTTTGTATTGTCTGCAGATCAAAACGTGCACCGATCGATCAATTCCAGTCAGCCTTTCTTTATCGCGAGCCCCTGCCGTCACTCATCAACCTGTGGAAGTTTCAAAATCGGCCTGACCTCACCCACCTGATCGCGTCGCTCGCTGCCAATTCTCTTCAGACGCTGCTTCTCCAAAATGATGTCGTGGTCCCGATGCCTACCCACTGGCGACGTCAGATATGGCGAGGGTTCGATCACATTTGGCTACTGAGTAATGCGCTTTGCAATCAGCTACAACGCACACCACCAATACCCATCCTAAAGCAAATTAAGTGGCGGCCACAGCAGTCAAAAATCAGCCGATCACTGCGACAGAGAAACGGGCATATCTTTGAAGCCAGAAGATCAATATCGAATCAAACCGTTGTGTTAATCGACGATATAGCCACGACCGGCGAGACTGCCAGAGCCGCCGCGCATGCTATCAAGGAAGCTGGCGCGCGATCCGTTGCTTTGGTGGCGATTACCTCTGCTTAGCAACTGTTACTGCTGCTTTCTCGATCGAGGGTAAATCGCCTGCAGGAGCCAGGGCCAAAAGCGCTTATCCGACAATACGACACGGTCCAGATGCTCGAAATAGGCTTGGGTTTCACTAGGATCTTCAAACATATCCGATCGGGTGTAGCGCGGCTCAGATTCGTCCAGAGTCTTAACCACCGCTGCGGGGTTACCCGCTACCACCACATTGGCAGGCACATCCTTGGTCACTACAGCACCCGCCGCCACGACACTGTTATCGCCTATACTGACCCCCTTTAGTA
>NTKA01000044.1 GCA_002456975.1 Halieaceae bacterium MED-G27 | reverse complement strand
CTTTTTTTATGCTTCTATCGGTGACTCAGTGGACTTAACCGGTCAACCTGTTGGGCTTTAGCCTTCCACCTTCCACCTTCCACCTTCCACCTTCCACCTTCCACCTTCCACCTTCCACGTACTATCGTGCGATTTTGCAGTTGTCGGAACGATTGTCCCGAGAACTGTGGTGACGTTGAACCCATAATTGTCTTCCACTCAACAAGCCTCGAATTATCACTGTTGATTATGGATGCCGGTCTGGCTTTATTCTGGCGGTGCTGCAGCGATTGGTTTACGATTTCTATCCATCTCAAACAAGAAAAGGTTGAGCATATGCTGCAGCTTGCTGGTGTTACCCACATCTACCCCAATGAAACTCGAGCGCTTGATGGTGTGAGCCTAGACATCCCGAAAGGGATGTATGGTTTGTTGGGACCTAACGGTGCCGGCAAGTCGACATTGATGCGATCGATCGCCACGCTACAGACCCCAACCTCGGGATCTATCAGTTTTGATGGCATTGATGTGATCGCCGAGCCTGAGGCAATTCGTGCGCGACTCGGATATCTGCCCCAGGACTTTGGGGTCTATCCGCGCGTTACCGCATACGCAATGCTCGATCATATGGCCGTTTTGAAAGGTATTGCCGGCACGGTTGAACGCAAAGACACTGTCGAGACCTTGCTTAACCAAGTGAATCTTTGGGATGTGCGTAAGAAGGCTATCGCGGGATTCTCGGGCGGTATGCGTCAGCGCTTTGGCATCGCGCAAGCCTTAATCGGCAACCCTGACCTGATTATCACCGACGAGCCAACCGCAGGTCTCGACCCTGAAGAGCGCAATCGCTTTCTGAATCTTCTAGCAGAAGTCGGTGAAAATGTGGTGGTGATTCTCTCGACTCACATTGTCGAGGATGTTGCTGATCTATGCCCAAGGATGGCCGTTCTGGCCGCGGGTCAAGTGCAGCTCGAGGGTGCTCCTAATGAGCTAATTGCTTCAACAGCAGGGACTATCTGGGAAAAGACGATACCGCGTGCCGAGCTCTCTCAGTACAGCGCTCAGTATCAAATTATTTCGAATCGGTTAATGGCGGGCCAAAGCGTCATCCACATTATGTCGGATGATGATCCGGGCGAGGGCTTTGTCTCCGTGGCTGGGGGATTGGAAGACGTTTACTTTACGACCCTCGCTAAAACTCGCGGTAATACCGCCGCAGCAGCGTAAGCTCGGGAGTTATCGATGTTTGCTTCGATCGTTCGATTCGAGCTGGCTTATCAGCTACGCAATCCAGTCTTTGTTGTCACGACCCTGATTTTTTTCCTACTGACCTTTGGTGCTGTCACCATCGACAATATTCAAATCGGATCCGGTGGCAATATCCACGTTAACAGTCCGCAGGCCATTGGACAGACAGTGTTGATCATGACGTTGTTCTATATGTTCGCGAGCACTGCTTTTGTTGCCAACGTCGTCGTGCGAGACGATGAGAGCGGCTTCGGACCAATGGTGCGCTCGACCAGTGTTACCAAGTTTGCCTATCTTATCGGCCGTTACTTTGGTGCCTTTACTGCCGCCGCTGTGGGGTTTGCGGCTGTACCCATCGCGATCTTCATCGGCTCGTTGATGCCCTGGCTTGATCAGGAAACTTTGGGTCCCAATGTTTTAAGCCATTACCTCACGGTTTTTCTGATGTTTGCCGTGCCAAATATCCTCGTTACCTCGGCGATCTTTTTCGCGGTGGCCTGCGTGTTCCGTTCCATGATGCTGAGTTACGTGGGTGTATTGGTCTTTCTAGTTGCCTACTTCACCCTAACCAGTATTGCCGGCAGTGAGCCCGATCTGAGAGACACCATCGCGATGTTCGAGCCTTTTGGTATCGGTGCATTTTCGGATGCCACCCGGTACTGGAGCGCTGCGGAGAGCAATTCGATGGTGCCAGCCTTCGAAGGCGCGCTCATGGTGAACCGTCTTTTTGTCGCTGGGCTCGCCTTAATAGCTCTGGCGATTGCCTATTGGCGTTACAGCTTTGCCGAAAAGGGCCTGTCGGCACGCAAACTTAAAAAAGAACAAGCCAAGGCTGAAAAAGCCGCGGCCGAGCAGCCAGCGACTGTCGATCAGTTGCCTAATCCCGATCAGCGCGCAGCCGCGTGGCCAAGATTGATTGGCCGCACGCGCATCGAGATGGGTCTGATCTTTACCAGTCCGGCATTTTTTGTGCTGATTTTGATCGGCTTGCTCAATTCGTGGGGTGCGCTTTGGTTTGCAAACCAGGTATACGGTACGCCGGCCGTGCCAATGACATTTTCCCTATTACTGCCCCTGATGGGCTCATTCGGGATTATCCCAATTATTATCGCGATCTATTTTGCTGGTGAATTGGTATGGCGTGATCGGGACCGTGGTATGCACGAGATCATCGACTCAACGGCACTCCCGAATTGGGCTTATTTCATTCCAAAGGTCATTGCTGTGGCCGCAGTCCTCGTGGCGACATTGGCCATCGCTATGCTGGCCGCGATTACTGTACAGCTACTCCGAGGCTATACCGCAATTGAAATCGATAAGTACTTGCTGTGGTTTCTGTTGCCGCTGTCGGTCGACATGTTGATGACCGCAATCCTTGCTGTATTTCTGCAGGCATTGAGTAGTAGCAAATACATGGGTTGGGGTTTGATGGGGCTATATCTCGTGGCATCGATAACCCTGGTGTCGGTTGGTTTCGAGCATCCACTCTATAACTTTGGCGATGTCGGCTTTGTCATGATGTCTGACCTTAATGGTACCGATGTCGGTGGTGACAAGTCGTGGTGGTTGAGGCTGTATTGGGGAGGCTTCTGTTTGATTCTATCGGTCATGGCGTATCTGCTGTGGCGCCGCGGTGTCGCGGTATCGCTTCGATCGCAGGTAGCTCAGCTGCCTCGCCGATTTGTCGGCGTGCCGGCTGCGATCGCTGCTAGCGGGTTATTGATTTCGGCAGTGACGGGTAGCTGGTTGTTTTACCAGATGAACGTCGTCAACGAATACGTGACGAGTGATGAGTCGGAAGAGTTACGTGCCGATTACGAGAAGTCGTTCTTACAGTATGAGACGGTAAAACAGCCCTCCGCTACCCATATTGATTTGAAGGTCGATCTGTATCCTCATGACGGTCGTGCCTACTTTGAGGGTACCTATCGTTTGCTGAATGATACGGGCGCGCCGGTCAGCGAACTTCATGTGGTATTTCAAGACGGACGCACCGAGATCACGAGCTTAGAGATTCCCAACAGCACGCTGACGCTCGATGAAGAAGAGCAGTTCGGCTACCAGATTTACACCTTGGATCCCGCGCTCGCGCCTGATGACACGATGGAGATGAGTTTTACCTCCGAGCGAGTACATGCGGCCTTCAGCACTCGAGGCGAGGACACTCGGCTGGTTAAGAACGGCACATTTTTGAATAACGCTGAGTTTGCGCCGCAACTCGGATTTGATCGATCAGCATTACTGCAAGATCGATCGACCCGCCGTAAATATGATCTGCCCGCTGAACTGAGGATGCCGAAGCTAGAGGATGAGGCCGCTCGGGACCGTAACTATGTCGGTAATGCCGATTGGGTGATGGCTGATATCACGGTGACGACACGGGCAGATCAGGTGCCGATTGCGCCGGGTAAGCTGGTCTCTGACACCACCGATGGTGATAGACGCACGGCTAGATTCCAAAGCCAGAATCCAATCCTGGCTTTCTTCTCGATTCAGTCCGCCGACTACGCGGTGACGAGTCGACAGCACAACGATATTGCGATGGAAATCTTCCATCATCCAACGCACGACTTTAATGCCGAGCGCATGCTGGACGCGATGGCGGTATCGCTCGATTATTTTGAAGAGAACTTTGGACCGTATCAGTTCGATTACGCCCGCGTTATTGAATTTCCGGGTTATGCCACATTTGCCCAAGCCTTTGCTGGGACGGTGCCTTACTCCGAGCGCATCGGTTTTATCGCCAATACGGCCGATAAGGACGACATCGACTACGTCACCTACGTTACAGCTCATGAGTATGGCCATCAGTATTGGGCGCATCAGTTGATCAGCGCCTACATGCAGGGTGGTACGGTCATGGTCGAGACCATGGCGCAGTACTCGGCACTGATGGTGATGAAGCAGATCTATGGCGAGGAGCAGATTCGTCGCTTTCTGAAGTACGAGCTAGACGCTTATCTGTCATCACGTGGTAGCGAGGTGATCGAGGAACTGCCTTTGATTCGCGTGGAAAATCAGGGCTACATCCACTATCGCAAGGGCGCGGTCGTGATGTACTTGCTGCAAGATCGTCTGGGTGAGGATCGTGTCAATGAGATGCTCGCCAGGTTACTTGAGCGTTATCGCTTCAAAGGGCAGCCTTACGCTAGCGCCGCTGAATTGGCGGATGGCTTTAAGTCGCTAGCGCGCAACGAGGCTGAAAGTCGCTTAGTGGCCGATCTACTCGAAAAGATCACGCTCTATGATTTTGCCGCGTCTGACGCTGTGGTTACCGAGCGAGAGGATGGTAGCTTCGAAACTGTCTTTACTGTCTCTGCTGAGAAAACCTATGCCGACGGTGAAGGGGAGGAGACCGAGGCGAGCTTCGATAATTTGGTTGACGTTGGTGCCTTTAGCAAGCGGCCCGGCTATGAGGTACTCGAGCCCGTTGACGTCCTGCACATGGAGCTGCAGTCGCTAAAGTCCGGTGAGCAGTCGATCAGTCTAATCACCGATACCAAGCCCAGCTTTGTTGGAGTTGATCCCTACAGCAAATTTGTCGACCGGAAGGGCGATGACAATATCGTAGCTGTAGAGGACGCTGAGTAAGCACTGAAAATGCTCGCTTGGATTGGCAGTGTGCTTATTCTGTCGGCTGTTGTTCTGGGCTTGAACTGGTCGTCTGGTGACTTTCTTCTTCATTGGACACGGTACACCGCGCACTTGGCATTTCCCTATTTACTGCTGGCCTTTTGTGCGAGCAGTTTGCACAGACTGGTTGGATCAGACTGGACGGCATCGATGCTAAGAAACCGACGCTACATTGGCCTTAGCTTTGCTACCGCACATGGTATTCATTTGATAGCGCTTACGATGTTTCTATTGGCTGATGAGACCTGGCGGCCCGACACCTACTTTTTTGTGGCTGCCTTTGGCTTTGTGGTAACTGCCGCCTTGGCGATAACATCGAACAATACAATGGTGCGTCGAGTGGGTGCGGCTAATTGGCGCACATTACACCGCTGGGGCATCAATACTTTGATGTTGTATTTTACGGTCGCCTTTTCTGCAACATTGCTGGCCAACCAAGAACCGCTGTCGGGAATCTATGTTCTCCTCATAGCGGTGGCGCTGATTCTCAAATATCGCGCCCGATCTCGAGTAGTCGTCCTAGCGAGCTAGTCATTAAAGCTGAGTCCCCAGCCGTAGGGAAAGAGGGGATTCATAGTGTCATCGGGTAGATCTTCAAGCTGTGCCTCGACCTCCGCCATCGACGATGGTAGTTCAAACGGAAGCTTCCCCGCAGGATTGTGCCGACCGTGAACCACATCGAGCATGGCTTCGTCTGATACCCCGAAAGTACCCACCAGCGCATCGCTCAGGGCTTCAAGCTCGGTAAGAACAGCGGGGCGATTCAGATCGACGATCGTAATGAGAGTTGCTTGTTCCGCATATCGTTCTGCTTTCCTAATGATCTCAGGGCTGAAGTTCAGATCGTCGTCGGGGATCATGGTGGCCAGCATATTGTCGAGTACTCGATCGGTACCCGCGGGTTGATTGCCGTTAAAGACAGTATTTAGAAATAAGATAATGACGTCTGCTTCTGCCGCGTCATTCACTATTAGCCCGAAGCGACTGGCGACCGAGGGGTCGAGTCCGTCAACAAAGACCTTTTGATCGGTCGACAGTGGCAAGGCTGAATCATCGTTGCTGAGCAAGACAACCGATTGTCTCTGAGCCTCGAGGCCGCGCTCAATATAGCCCCCTTGGTTGACCCGATCGGAGACGGCCTCCTCATCGACATAGGGTTGCTCAAATAGGCCCAGATCGAATTTGTTTCGGAGGATGCGTCTTACCGATGCGTCTATGCGCTCCTCACTCACCAAGCCTCTTTGCACCAGATCGACAACGACAGCGGTATCGCGTTCACCACCGTACTGGTCGATTCCGGCTTCGATTGATTTTTGATAGCGTTCGCTGATAGTGAGGTCTTCGACACCCCAGTTTCTGCCGGTTATCACACCCCAGTCGGAACATACTACGCCGGTAAAACCCAGCTCATCGCGCAATAGATCGGTCAGGATCATGCGGTTGTAGGCCATGGCGACATCTTCGTCGGTCTGTCCCGTTGGAATGCCGTAGTAGGGCATCACAACGCGCATGCCTTTCTCGATGGCGGTGACAAAGGGCGCAAGGTGATACTCGAAATTATCTCCCGGGTATACCTGACTTTCCCCCGACTTTAAGTGGGGATCGAGACCGTTCTCCTGAGGCCCGCCACCCGGAAAATGCTTCACCATTGTCATCACACTGGTGTCAGTGAGCGTAGTGCCCTGAAAGCCAGCCATGTAAGCGGCGGTCATTTCTGAAGACAGCCCCGCGTTCGAGCCAAAGGTGCCGAAGTTACGAGCCCATCGCGGCTCGGTCGCCATGTCGCTCATCGGGTGCAGTGCCGTGGTAAAGCCCATCGCGCGATATTCGGCAGCTGCGATCCGCCCGAACTCCTCGAGAAGTGCTGGATTTCGCGAGGCGGCAAACCCCAATTGCGAGGGCCACTTCGATAAGCCATCGAGAGAAAAAGACGCGATACCGCCACCGCGGGGCACTTCATGTACCGGATCACTGCTAATCGATAGCGGAATACCAAGACGGGTTGCCTCTGCCATATTCTGCAATTGATTGAGGCGCTTAGCGATATTGTCTGGGCTGGCACTGCCGTAAAAGTTGAAGTGCGTGATCGACTCATGGGTAATGAGTTCTTCCACCGATACGCCGCCATTCATCGATTCCATAAACACCCGAAACAACGGGTCTGGCTCGATCAGTACTGGCGGATGGAACATCTGTCCGACTTTCTCCTGAAGCGTCATTTGGCTCAGCAGGTTGTCAACCCTTGATTCGGTGTTAACGCGATAGTCCTCGTAAGGATCTAGCCGACCATTCCGATTTAGATCGCGGAATTGCTCACCATCGATGGTGACTGGTGTGGCGATTGCCGCCTGACTCAGTGACGCTTTTATTTTGCTAATGGGTTTTAGAAAAAGGTGTGACGCATACAGCCCGGTGATCACAGCGATGAGAGCCAGTCCTCCGATTATCCAACGTATTGTCGTATTCATATGAGCTGATTCCTATTGCTTACTTGTTAATTATTGGAGGTCTTAACCTTCATAGATAGTTACATCATTCGGGTCGATTTACAGCAGTGCCGATCAATTTGGCAGCGTCTGGTGTAAACGATAGTCGACTCAATCTTGCGTGGCAGTGTGCGTCTGGTAACGCTGCTGTCAGCGGTAGTCAGCGGTAGTCAGCGGTAGTCAGCGGTAGTCAGCGGTAGTCAGCGGTAGTCAGCGGTAGTCAGCGGTAGTCAGCGGTAGTCAGCGGTATTTGTGCTGCTTGATTTGCAAACCAAGGTCCTGAGGTAGGATGGTTTTACTGTAAAGTTCCACGATCAAAGCGTGTAAATAAGAAGAACGCTGAAGCGCCATACAAAACGAAATTAAGGTAAGTGCCATGTTGAATCTCACCGCTAAAAAGCTCGCGAGTGGAATCGGTGAGGGCGATATCTCCTCGGTAGAGGCCACCCAGTTTTTTATTGATCGTATTACGACGCACAACGGCGCCATCAATGCCGTCATTGCCGAGCGCTTTAGTGATGCACTCGATGAAGCCGTGCTCGCTGATGACAAGGTGCAGCGGGGGGAGGAATTGGGACCATTGCATGGCGTCCCCATGACGATCAAAGATGCATTTGAAGTCACGGGGCTTACTTGTGAGGTGGGGTATCCCGTATTTAAGGGACGCGTATCTCAGACCGATGCCCTGGTGGTGCAGCGACTTCGGGCGGCGGGCGCCATTATTCTGGGTAAGACCAACACGCCGTTACTATGCGCGGACCTTCAAACCTACAACGCCATCCATGGCACCACCAATAACCCCCACAACCTCGATCACACCCCCGGCGGCTCCTCGGGCGGTTCGGTGGCGGCCCTTGCCTCTGGTATGACGCCTTTGGAGTTTGGAAGTGATATTGGTGGATCGATCAGGACGCCAGCCAATTTCTGTGGCGTCTTTGGCCATAAACCCACGTTTGACATCATCCCTCAGCGCGGCCACGTCCCGCCTATTCACGGCGCGAAAACGAGCTCGCCGCTTAATGTGGTCGGGCCGCTTGCGCGCTCTATGGATGATCTCGAGTTGGCCTTCGACACCACGGTAGGGCTTGAGGGTATGCTCGGTCGTGGGCTCGAGCTTGTTTTGCCCTCATCGACCTTTAGCTCAACAGACACACTCAAGGTGGGCTTATGGTTGGGCGATGATTACTGCCCGGTGGAGGCTGAAATTATCGAGGGAATCAAGCGGGCGGGGCTCGCGTTGGAAGCTGCGGGTGCCAGCGTCGAAGAGGCTAAGCCTGACTTTCAGTTGGCGGAGCATCACGAGACCTATGTCATGCACTTGGCACCCATTATTGGTGCGGGCTTTAGCCCCGAGGACATCGCGAAGATGCGCGCCATTGCAGGCGCGGCCTCAGCTGACGATAAGTCACCCAATGTGCTGCAGGCCCGAGGTACTTTGCTGTCGCATGGCGAGTGGCTGATGTGGAATGAGATTCGTGCTCACCTGGCATCAAGTTGGGAGGCATTCTTTGCTCGCCATGATGTGGTGCTTTGCCCTATTACGCCGACCACCGCCATGCCCCACGATCAGGATACGTCCTATGGTGATCGGGTTATCTGGGTCGACGGTGAAGCACGGTCCTACTCCGATAACGTGGTGTGGGCGGGAGTGGCGACGCTCTGTGGCTTGCCATCTACGGCAGTGCCGCTAGACAAGGACAGCAAGGGACTGCCCTTTGGCGTGCAGGTTATCGGCCCGGCCTACGGTGATCGAACAACTCTGGCGGTCGCTCGAGTATTGGAAGGTTTGGGTTATACCTCTGAAATCGCAAGCGCCTACGGATAAAACCTGACTCGGGTGGGTGTTCGAAGTTTGCCTGGCGGGTACACTGAGCATCGGAGATCGTTAACACATCAATGATATGACTCATTAAGGGTCAAAAATCTGGGGAGCGGGCAATGAATACATCCTCAAAGTCTCATCACGAGGGCATGGGTGGTTTTTTAGGCTGGGTCGAACGAAGCGGGAACCGATTACCCGACCCCGTCTTTCTATTCTTCTGGTTGATTTTTGGTTTGATGGTGGTTTCGGTGCTCGCCAGTTTGTTTGGGGTCAGTGCTATGCACCCAACCAAGGTCGACCCAAGTACCGGTACCAATGAGATCATCATGGCGACTAGTCTGCTGTCGTCCGAAAATATCGCGCGATTATGGGTCGAAATGCCCAAGACGTTCACGCATTTCCACCCGCTCGGCTATGTCCTGGTGGTCATGCTGGGCGCCGGTGTTGCCGAGCGCTCAGGGTTGTTCGATACGGCTATGCGAGCCGGTGTTAAAGATGTCCCTCGGAGTCTACTCACCCCGGCTGTTGTGTTGGTGGGCATGCTGGGTAATCTCGCAGCCGATGCTGCCTACGTCGTGCTGATTCCGCTCGCGGGCATTATCTTTCATGCGGCGGGTCGCCACCCAATAGCGGGTATTGCCGCTGCTTTCGCTGGAGTGTCAGGGGGCTTCTCGGCAAACCTGGTTCCAGGCCAGCTCGATGCATTGCTATTCGGTATCACCGAGGCGAGTGTTGAAACAGTGTTTGGTGACTTTACCGCCAACATTGCGGGCAACTGGTTTTTTATTGCGGCGATGACCTTTGTGTTTTTGCCGGTTATTTGGTTTGTGACCGATGCCATCATCGAGCCGCGATTGGGCGCCTTCGACTCGCGAGACTCCTCATCGGGCGGGGCCGAGATCAATAGTGATATGCCGCTGACCGCCGAAGAAAAAAAGGGTCTTCGCTTTGCGGGTCTCGCCCTTTTATTCGTGGTGGGGCTTTGGGTCTTATTCACGGTGGGGCCGGGGACCCCATTGATTGACGAGAGCGCTTCAGCCGAAGCTCAGATGTCACCATTTTATCGAAGTCTTGTGGGCGCCTTTTTCTTACTGTTTCTCCTCGCTGGGTGGGCTTACGGTAAGGGTGCAGGAACGATTGATAACCACCGCGATCTCGTTCAGATGATGACCGGAGCGATGGAGGATCTGGCCTATTACATGGTGTTGGCGTTCGCGGCAGCGCACTTTGTCGCCATGTTTGCCTGGAGTAACTTAGGTTTGATCCTCGCCGTGAATGGCGCCGATTTCTTGAGCAGTACCGAGATGCCGGCTTGGGCACTGCTCACAGCCATCATTTTGGTATCCGCTTCACTCAACATTTTTGTTGGGTCTGCCAGTGCGAAATGGGCGCTGATTTCTCCCGTAATGGTCCCGATGTTGATGCTCCTTGGGATCACCCCTGAGATGGCGACAGCAGCGTACCGCGTAGGTGACAGTGCGACCAACATCATCACACCTCTGATGGTCTACTTCCCGCTGATTCTGATTTTTTGTCAGCGCTGGCAGGCGAGCTTTGGGCTTGGCAGTCTCGCTGCGACTATGTTGCCTTACTCGATTGGATTGATGGTGGCAGGACTCGGTCTCACCATCATTTGGGTCGTGGCTGATCTCCCACTGGGTCCGGGCGCTAGCGTATTCATGACCGCTCCTGTGGTGCCGAGTTAGACGGTACCTCGATACAAAAATAGCGGCGTTCCTCGCTGGGCGTGGGGCGTCTCTTTTTCCAAGCACAGTGTTCTCAGCTACCTGGTTTGGGCAGGCTTTTTGCGGCCGCCGATACCAGCACTATTTACGTCTAAATTCTGTCTGGCTGTATTGCGACAACAAGGGAATCTCCTTTACCTTGGGCGCAAATTCCGATTGCTAAAACAAAAGCAATAAACGCAAAAAAAGAGAACGTACTATGGCCTCAGATATCGAAATTGCACAGGCAGCTATCCCTCAACCTATTGGCCACATTGCAGACAAGTTATCGATCCCCGATGAAGCCCTCGAACCTTACGGTCGAATCAAAGGCAAAGTGAGTCTCGACTGGTTGCTCGAGCAACCGGTTCGCGACACAGCTCGGATGATCCTAGTGACAGCCATCAGTCCCACACCCTCGGGAGAGGGCAAGACCACCACCACGGTGGGCTTGGGGGATGCGCTCCGTCACATCGGTAAAGACGCAGTCATCTGCCTGCGTGAGCCCTCTTTGGGTCCTGTGTTTGGTATGAAGGGCGGTGCTGCGGGCGGTGGCTATGCGCAGGTCATCCCAATGGAAGACATCAACCTCCACTTTAATGGCGATCTCCATGCAATCGGTGTGGCGAATAACCTACTCGCTGCGCTACTCGATAACCACGTGCATCATGGCAATGCTCTGGGTATTGATGTGCGGCGCATTACCTGGAAGCGTGTGCTCGATATGAACGATCGTGCGCTTCGCGACATCACTGTTGCGCTCGGTGGACCCGGTAACGGTTACCCGCGTCAGGACGGTTTCGATATCGTGGTCGCCTCGGAAATTATGGCGATTTTCTGTCTGGCGACTGATCTTGATGATCTCAAGGCTAGATTAGGCCGCATTGTGGTCGCGTATACCCGTGATCGAACCCCGATTACCGCTTCAGACCTAAAGGCCGAAGGCGCATTAACCGCTGTTTTAAAAGACGCCTTGTCGCCCAACCTGGTTCAGACCCTCGAGGGAACCCCTGCATTTGTGCACGGTGGACCGTTTGCCAATATCGCGCACGGTTGTAACAGCGTGATTGCAACCACAGCGGGGCTTCGCATGGCGGAATACGTTGTAACGGAAGCGGGCTTTGGCGCTGACCTTGGTGCTGAGAAGTTCATCGATATTAAGTGTCGATCAGCGGGTATTCGTCCTTCGGCGGCGGTGCTGGTAGCAACCATCAGAGCGCTGAAATTCCACGGTGGTGTTGCTCGGGAAGATCTTACTGCGGAGAACCTCGATGCATTGACGGAAGGAATGGCCAATCTCGATCGTCATATCAAGAACATCCGGGATAATTACGGGGTCCCTGTGGTAGTGGGCATCAACCAGTTCATCACTGATACCCAGGCTGAGGCTGATTTGGTGATAGAGCACTGCAAAGCCATGGGTGTCCAGGTTGCGCTGTCGAGTCACTGGGCCAATGGTGGGGCCGGTGCCACAGACCTGGCTGAGATGGTCGTATCGCTGTGTGATGCCGACGAGATGCCTGCCAATAGACCTCACCAGTCATTTGTTTATCCCGATTCGGCGTCCTTGTGGGAAAAAGTTGAAGCCGTAGCGACTAAGGTTTACGGCGCTTCTGAAGTGACCGCCAACGCCAAGGTCAGAACTCGATTCAAGGAGCTCGCCGACGAGGGCTATAGCCATTTACCAATCTGTATTGCCAAGACTCAGTACTCCTTCTCGACCGATCCCGCATTGAAGGGTGCGCCCTCGGGTCACACGATGGATATTCGCGAAGTGCGCTTATCCGTCGGGGCTGGCTTTGTAGTGGTGATTTGCGGCGATGTGATGACCATGCCGGGCTTGCCCAAAGCGCCAGCAAGCGAAAGCATCGATGTGGTTGATGGGCAGATTGTCGGTTTGTTTTAAGCCGTCACCAAGGTGAGATGCGGCGCCCAAGTGGTGTAGTTGAGCTTAAGTGGGGAGAGGGCTCCTGCTGCTGTCGCCACTTAACCCGATTGGTATGACGCCGTATTAGCAGTCGCTCAGCTGGGTATCACAATACTCTGGCTCACATGTGAAGCCCTCTGCCGCTGCGGATAGCAGAATCGATGAGATGGTCTGGTCTGAATGATGAATGCATCTTTTTTAATCCGTCTTTGGTCGATAGCTGCATTACTGTTGCTGTCTCAGCTCGGACAAGCTATGCCCGCGGAGTTTGAGTACAAGCGCCACGCTCCTGAGGGCGAGAAGTTTCTTTCATACAGGATCTATTGGCCTGAGGGTGTCGATAACGCCTCGCCTATTCCGTTAGTGGTATTTCTGCACGGGGCAGGCGAGCGCGGTAGCGATAACGATCGGCAGTTAATCCATGGTGCGCGCGATCTAGTCTGGTATTCCATCGAGCGTCAGGAACCTTTGATCATTATTGCGCCGCAGGTCCCACTCGATGAGCGCTGGGTGGATGTTGTTTGGGACGAGCGGGTCCATCGCATGCCGGAGCATCCATCTGATTCAATGGACCTGTTGATGGGTTTGCTGACTGAGCTTCTGTCGGATAGCAGAATCGATACCAACCGCGTCTACCTAACCGGATTATCGATGGGTGGCTTCGGCACCTGGGATCTGATTGCCCGATGGCCCGATACTTTTGCTGCTGCCTTACCGGTCTGCGGTGGCGGTGATACCGATACTGCTGTGCGAATCAAAGATATACCGATCTGGGCTTTCCATGGTAGCGACGACACTGTTGTGATTCCCGAGAGATCGAGAGACATGATTCAAGCGCTCCAGCTAGTAGGTAGCAACCCGCGATACACCGAATATCCTGGAGTCGGTCACGATTCCTGGACAGAGACCTATCAGAACTTTGAGGTACTCGATTGGTTTTTCAGTCAGCGGCGCGGCGACTAAGCTTTCACCCGTTACTAGTCGCGATCACAAGGCTTTACCAACGAAAAAAACCCATCTATATTGACATAAGATATGCCAATACAGAGGCGTCAATGCAGATTCTTCGCACCCCTGATAGTTGTTTCGATGGACTCAAAGATTATCCGTTCGAGCCCCATTACACCGAGATAAAAACCAAGCAGGGTGTGAACCTGCGCATTCATCACATCGATGAAGGGCCCGCAGATGGCCCGCTGGTGCTTTGCCTGCACGGTCAGCCGGTGTGGAGTTACCTTTACCGAAAGATGATCCCAATTCTGAACGCTGCTGGGTTCAGGGTGATTGCCCCGGACCTTGTCGGCTATGGTAAGAGTGATAAACCCGCCGCCCGAGAAGACTACAGCTACGAGCGACAGGTCGAGTGGATGGGACAGTGGCTCCAGCAAAACGACTTCAAGGGGCTCACGTTCTTTGGTCAGGATTGGGGAGGCCTCATTGGCTTGCGGATGGTTGCTGCGCACCCCGATCGTTTCGACCGTGTGGTCATCTCAAATACCGGGCTGCCCTACAATCCTGATGCGCCCCAAGACCAAATTGATGCAGTCGAGCACTACCGTGCCACGGCGCCCACCCCAACGCTTGCGGGTATGGGTAAGGCAATGGCGTCGATGGCTGACAAGAGGAAGGACGATGGCGGGCCACAGGCTTTCGCAGTTTGGCAGAAATTCTGCTGGGAGACCGAGTACATACCCGTAGGCCTAATGCTATCGCTCACCACCGAGCAGCAGCCGACTTGGCTCAAGGTGGTTCGCGCTCTCTTGCATCGCTTGGGCATGCGAGCCCCGATCCCGTCTGCGGTCGCAAAAGCCTATGACGCGCCATTCCCCGAGGCGAAATACACGATGGCGGTGCGTGCCATGCCGAGCCAGGTGCCCACGCTGCCTACATCCCCGTCACTCGAGGCGCAGCGGCTGGCCTGGGAGTTTTTCGAGGGTTTCGAGAAGCCGTTCGTCTGCGCATTTACCGATAATGACCCGATTACTCAGGGCGGTGATGTGCCGTTTATCGAGCGCGTCCCGGGGACTAAGGGCCAGCCTCATATAACCATTAAAGGCGGTGGGCATTTCGTGCAGGAAAAAAAGCCTGGGGAAATATCAAAAGTCATCATTGATCTGATCAATGCAACCAACCGTTAGTTAGTGATTCTTTGTGCTTTTTATCGGGTGTAGAAACTGTCCCCAAGCGAGGAAGTTATGAAAAGATTTGTGTTGTTCTTGGTTTGCGTGCTGACATCGAACATCTCGCTTGCCGCGGATATTTCAGGGTTCTGGCAGCATCCGAAAGACCCCGTATGGATCGAGGTGTCCGCAAGTGAGGGGGTGGGTGTCGCGCTTCGCAATGACGGCGATCCCTCAAGCGTCGGATTTGAAGTATTGAAGGAAGTGACAGCAGGCGCCAAAGAAGATGTCTGGGTGGGCGAGGTCTTCGTGCCTCAACTCGGCGACTACAAGCGCGTGGAAGTGACTTTGCCCAACGATGACACTTTGAAAATGAAGGTGAAGATTGGGTTTTTGAGTCGCTCGCTTGAGTGGAGCCGTGTGGCATCGGTGCCATCGCCTCTGGCTGATTGAGGTTTGTCATTAAGGGGTTTACGGATCCATTGGTAACAGATCGGGGTGCTGCGAAAAAAAATTTAGGCTGACTGTCGCCGCGGATCATCACAGCTGCCATCAAAAGGTACTGATCGTTAGATGTTGGCGCTCTAGGCAAAGCCACGGGCGACAGCTCGGATCTCTGGTTCTACAGTCTTAGTTGTCAGCAAGTGTTGTGAGCTTTTGAGACAGGCGCACTCATGAAAATGTTGTCATGAATGAGTGGTCGGCGAAAATAGCGGCGCTGTAGTAGGCTACGACGGCAATGTGTTTTTAGGCGGTTTGTCAGGGGCTGTGAGCCGAAAGTCACGAGGCAACGAGCCGCAGTAGCTAAAGAAAAATAATTAGAACCAAAGAAAATAATCAGAAATAGAGAATGAGGCTGAATATGGATCCCTTCCAGAAAACCCAGAATTCGACAGAGAAATTCCATATGAGCAAGATCTCCTCAGCGACCCTGCTGGCCGCGCTGTTGGCGGGATGTTCTTCGGACTCCATGGAGCCCTCATCGGAGGCGTTTAGCTCGGCCGCTGATGTTCACAACGATCCATCGGTAATCGAAGGTACGGAATCTTTTGAGGCCTTGATGGAAGAGCAGAATGCCGATGGTGTCTGGTCATCCAGTGTGTTCGAAACCGAAACAGTGTTGCTCGAGCGCTCGCAGGAGACTGAGGCCTCTGTTCGGGACCCTGTCGAGACGAATATAAGCCCAGCCGAGCGTCAGGCATTTTACGGCGATTTGCATGTTCACACCGAATACTCGTTCGATGCCTACGCCATGGGCACGCAGGCCACTCCCTATGACGCCTACCGTTTTGCTCGAGGTGAGGCGATCTTGAACCCAGGTGGT
>NTKA01000043.1 GCA_002456975.1 Halieaceae bacterium MED-G27 | reverse complement strand
CGATACTCGGCGTACCCTCCGCGATTGGCGACCGCGGTTTGCAATTGGTGGAGTCTAAGGCTGAGCTACGCGAGCGCATCGCTGAGCTTGAGAGCGAGAATATTGTGCTGAAGGCGCGCGGGCAACGACTCGAGGCACTGCTGGCAGAAAATCGACGCTACCGCGCCTTGCTTAACTCATCCATTGCCTCGGACCCCGATCTGACTGTTGCGAGGATAACGTCTGTCTCTCCCGATATTCAACGACATTTGGTGACCGTGGACCGTGGTAAGACGCACGGTATCTATGAGGGCGATGTTGTTATCAACGCTGCAGGCGTCATGGGGCAGGTAGTAACCGCCGGACGGTTTGCAAGCCAGGTGCTTCTGATCAGCGATGCGTCACATGGACTTCCGGTGCTGAATAATCGAACAGGGTTGAGAGGGGTGATAGAGGGCACGGGACGGCTTGATCGCCTTGTAATTCGGAACTTGGCGAGCACTGCAGACATCGTCGAGGGTGATCTGCTCGTTACGTCGGGATTAGGTGGACGCTTTTTCAGTGGTTATCCCGTTGCCACTGTCACCGAGACCCGGGTCTCAGGTGATGCGGCCTACCTCACGGTTTGGGCGGATCCGCTTGCGGATTTGGATCTGGAGAGTCACGTATTGATATTGCACTCAGAGCAGGGTGAGTCTCAGGCTGCACAAGTCGATGGGATAGCGGACATCCAGTGAACGAGGACACAGGTTACGGCCTACCATTTCTGAGTTTGGTCTTGGCAATCATGATTTTTCAATGGCTCGCTGGCGGCTTCGCTAGTTACTGGACGCCGAGGATCGTCGAGCTGACATTGTTGCACTGGATCCTTTGGCAACCCGAGCGCTTCGGCATTGTATGGGCATTCGGCATTGGGCTACTGATCAATCTGTTGGAGGGTGCTCCGTTGGGGTCAGCGTCTCTGGGACTCGCAGTGGCTGCCTATTTCGTTACCCTGTACCAGGAGACTGTTCGACAATTAGACCCCTTCCTGCAAAGCCTAATGGTGTTTGTGCTGCTTGTTATAGCGGCAGCTACTGAGAGTGTTTTGCAGGCGTTGGTTGGCATTCCGACATCGGGGTTGAACTACTTGTTAGGCGTAGGTATTTCCGCGTTGCTGTGGAAGCCATTTTCTGAGTTGCTTTTCCTCCTGACTCGCAGGTTGGCATAACCGTGAGCAGGGTGCTTCTCGCCTCCGCGAGTCCCCGTCGCCGGGAATTGCTAGCGCTACTCCTTGCCGATTTTCACTGTTCACCAATGGACGTGGATGAGTCACTGCTGGCCGGAGAGACGGCCGAGGGATACGTGGCGAGGCTCGCACGTTTGAAGGCAGAGTCGGCACTCGAGCCAGGGTGTGTGGTCATCGGATCGGACACGACCGTGTGTCTTAGAGGTGAGTTACTCCACAAGCCACGAGATTATGATGATGCTGTTGGAATGCTTGCGCGTTTGAGTGGTCAAACCCATCAGGTGCACACCGCGATCGCGATAGCTGAGGGCAACTTGATCCGAGATACAGTGGTAACGACAAACGTAGAGTTTGATTTATTGGATGATGAGCTGATACGTACTTACATCAACACGGGCGACTGCTGGGATAAAGCTGGTGCCTATGGCATTCAGGGGTTTGCTGGTTGTTTCGTAAAGCGGATCGAAGGCAGTTTTAGCTCTGTCGTGGGGCTGCCGTTGCGAGAGACTCGGCAGTTACTCAGCGATTTCGGGGTCGAGCTGATACCGATAGTTAACAGTCAGAGTTGCTCGGATGCTTGAGCGCCTCTACCAATTGCTTGGAGCGCTGATTTGGCGAACCATCCTTAGCCTGCTTGTCATGCTGGCCATCGTGGTCAGCGCAGCGGGGGTTCTCACGCCCATGCTTCCATCGGCCAATTTCAAGGTGGCCGATTTCATCGAAGACCGAACTGGATTGCAGATTTTGATCGGCTCACTCGATGGAGAAATGAGAGGTTTCCGGCCCAGAGTAAAATTTCAAGACGTTCAGATTATTGGGCGATTGAGTGATGACGAAACGACGGTGCTCGGTGCCAGTTCGGTCGAGCTAACCCTCAATCTGTGGCGCAGCCTCATCCAGTGGCAGCTGGTAGTGGCAGAGTTATCTGCATCTAATATCGATATGCCTGCTGCTGTTGACGGTGTGGATCGCAGTATTGTCATCCCGTTTGATCCTAATGTTTTCGCTACTGAAATTGAGCGAGTTGAGTTAGATGCAATGCGGGTGACACTCTCGCGTCTCTCGGCGCCCAAACAGCGCCCGCTCATCTTGGATGTGCACTTGGGGCTACAACGGCTTGGCAGCGAACGGAAACTGCAGGTGGTGGCCACCGACATTGCACAAAACCGACTGATAGCGTCGGGATCCGGACTGGGTAATCCGCTGCAGTTGGGTCGCTTCAACGGACAATTTACCGGCCAACTGCAAGTGCGAGACTTATCCCCGTTGACTCAGTTTCTGGGTGCGGATATTGCTGGAGAAGGTGTTGCAAATCTGTGGGTTGAGGCGTCATCGGCCGGTATCGAAACAACGATGAGTGCTGAGCTCGGCAACGTCGCCTTGCAGCAGTCAGCTGGAGAGATCGATCGTCTGACCCTGCTCGGGGCGACTTCATTTGATGGCGTCAGATCGCGGTTTCATCTAGCTGAATTGAATGCGAGTGAGGAGGGAAGAGATATAGTTATTCCTCCTATCTCGATCGAGGTGGATAGCGAGGTAGTTGATATCCGCAGTGAGGCACTCGATCTGCAAGATCTTCTTCGTATTGGACGAGCCGTACAGCCCGCCGACTCTGAAATAATGACATTGGTTTCGATGCTTGATCCTGTCGGTGTCATGCGAGAAGTGGTGTACAGTGAACAGCGACAAAGCGGCGAGCGCAATATTGATTTTCGCTTTGATGGCTTTGGCTGGGCGCCTTATAAAACAATCCCCGGCGCCACAAATGTCAGTGGCAGCGCCGCGATCGCAGGTAATCAAGGTGACATTACTATTCAAAGCACTGACTTAGCAGTCAGCATTCCACTACAGTATCCGAAGCCGATCGAGCTCGAGGCTTTGTCGGCAGAATTTGGACTGTCTTGGTCTGATACAACACTTCAATTGTTCGGTGGAAGGGCTGTCGCGGATGCGGAGGCGTTCTCAACAAGAGCTCTGATTTCGGCCATTGTTCCATTAAACGGTTTTGACGAGGACTATCCCCAATTATTTTTATCCATGGCTTCCGATCAGGTGCCAGTCGATGACATCAGAGCGTTGGTGCCTCAGGGTATCGATAAAGAAGTTTACCAATGGATTCAGCAGTCCGTTGATGGCGGTCTAGGAAACGAGGCTGCCTTCGTTTGGCGTGGCTCTCTCTTACCAAGAGATTTACGTCGTCGCTCGATTCAATTGGCTGCGATTTTCGATATCGATTCGCTAGAAATACTACCGATTTTGCCGAGAGCATCGGATATTGAGGGTCGATTAGTGCTCGATAATGGCCTCGTAACAGTGGTCGGCGAGGCGGCAACAACAGGTGGTGTGGATATCTCAGATGCCTTGGTGCAAGTTGGAAGACGCAATGGGAAAAGCACTCTCATAGCCACCACTACCCTCACTAGTGATGCCGACAATGCGGTACGGCAATTACAAGCGCTTGAGTTTATTGATCCCGGATTCCAAACGGTGCTTGCGCGAACAGATGCTGCGGGGAATGTAGCGGCATCCTTGTCAGTCGAGCACGCGATAAAGGATCGCGGCGTTCAGCCTGATGTCGCGTTGCAGGTGAATGTAAGCGATTTCGAGCTTATCGATAGACCGTCTGGCATCAGGGGAAGCCAATGGCAGGGTGATTTTACCTACCATCAAGGACAGGGCATCACGGCCGGGTTGGTGACAGGCAACCTGATGGGGTCGCCCGCCACTGTGCGGTTCAATAAGCCTGATTTAGGTGATCAAGTGGATTTAACCCTGGACGCGCGTGCTCGTATCGAGGATTGGCGGGGCCACCTCGATGTACCTTCTTCGGTAGAAGTCCGTGGCGAGACTGATGTCCACATGGGGCTCAGAGTCAGTCGCTCGATAGAGCTGGTTGCGAGCAGCTCGTTGCAAGGCATCGATCTCGATTTGCCAGCGCCGCTGGGTAAGTCGGCGAGAGAGCTATCACCGATCGCATTAACGTTTAACCGTTCTGACACAGTTGAGACGTTTTTGGACTGGCCTGATCGTCTGCGAGCTGACTATCGATCGATTCCGGAGGATGGTTGGCGCCTGTGGTTGGATCTGAGTGAACGATCGCAAGCAAAAATGTTGGACTTCTCGTCACTGTCCGATGGTGAATCGATCTTGGTTTCTGGAGGCTATAGCGGGGTCGATATACAACCGTGGTTGTCATTTTTTAGTCGCCGGTTGCAGGAGGACCAAAGCCAAGGTGGCGGTGGTTTGAGAGTGGTCGATTTCAAACTAGAGAACGCAAGCTTCGGAGCAAGCTCGCTTGGTGATCTCAATATCGATGCTCAGATCAATGGTGCCGACTTCTCCTTAGCAGTCGACTCCCAATGGCTTAAGGGGACAGTTGATCGTACTGATGACCCTGAGCCGTTGCAGGTGAGCGTCTCCGAAATCGACCTCGATTTCTTCTTCGCTGACTACGGTGTAGACCAAGCTGGCGAGGGGCTGGAGGTAGAGGCGCTCCAACAAGTTCCGAATACCCAGCTGGTCCTCGATAACATCCGGTGGAGGAATAGAAATCTTGGCGGTCTATCGCTATCCGCAAGTTGGGAGCAATCCAACCTCTATCTGTCATCTGTCACTGGGCTGTTGGCTGGCTTCAACTTTAATGAAGAGACAGAACTTCGCTGGTCGCTGGGTGAGAGTGGCGATGATCAGACGCAACTTAAGTTTGTGGCGGAACTCGATGATCCCGATCAATTTTTCCCTCTGTTCTCAGCAGATCCTGTCATGCGGCTGTCGCGCGGTGATATTGCTACCGAGTTATCTTGGTCGGGATCTCCCATGGATTTTGGTGTGCAATCAGTGTCTGGTATCGCCAACCTGAAGTTTGCCGATGGTTCGTTTCTGCCAGTGTCCACCGATGCGACAGGCGCATTACGTTTTATAAGTTTATTCAATCTGGCTGGGCTGGTGCAGCGATCCAATGTGAATCAGCTGTTTGATTCAGGCCTCACTTTTGATCGGGCAAATGGAGAAATTGGGCTCGATCGTGGCGTGCTATCGGTAAACGGTTTTAGTGTTAGAAACTCGGGTGGCAGCCTGAACTTAGTAGGAGTGCTCGATACCCATCGGGAAACAATCGACGGCGAGCTGAGTGTCACCCTGCCTCTGGTCGATAATATTCCATGGGTGGCGGCGCTGGCTGGAGGTCTGCCGGTAGCCGCTGGGGCTTATCTCGCGAGTAAAATCTTTGAAGACCAAGTGAATCGATTATCCAGTGGGGTCTACGAGGTCACGGGCGACATAGCACAACCGAGTGTTCGATTCGTGCGGGTTTTCGATGCCCGGGCTAACGGCAGCAGTCAAGATTCCGCGACGTCAGCCAATGACCGCAGATAGCGAAAAAGCTTTCTAGCGTGAACAGGTGGAGTCCCTCGCTGTTTTTCCGACTGGGCCTTTCGAGCGAGGTTTCGTAACATTTGCCGATCTGCGCTGGGCCAGATATCCAGTACTCCACTCAGCGCTTCATCACCGCGGGCTAACAAAGCATCCCGAGCTCCTTCAATAAGGTGTTCTCGAGCCTTGGCCTCGGTGGACTCTTTGGTCAGGTCGTCTAGGGCATCGCTAACCTTCGAGGCGTCGATAGATCGCATTAACTTACCAATATATTGCATTTGTCTGCGACGGCCACTGTGGTGAGTGATTGTTTTCGCCAGTCGAACAGCCGCAAGCAACGATTCTTCATCGAGCGATAACTTTTGCAATTGCGATTCCGACAGCCTAACGAGGCGTTCGCCTAGCGCTTGGAGTGCGTGGCTTTGACGCTTCCTGTCACTCTTGCTAACGACATCTATGTCGTCGATGTCATTATCGTCAGAGGTCATCCGTAGAAATAAGCCGCGAGACCCAAGAAGGCAAAGAACCCGACAACATCGGTAATTGTGGTGAGAACGACACCGCCAGCTAGCGCTGGGTCCACGTCCAACCGTTCCAAAACAATGGGGAGCGCGGCGCCAGCAAGACCTGCTGTGAGCAGGTTAATCATGATCGCGGCGGCGATGATGCCGCCCAGGATAAGGTCATCGAACCAAAATACCGCCATTGCGGCTATGACGACTGACCACAGGAGACCATTTAATACGGCCACCAATACCTCCCGCCGCACCAGCCAAAGCTCGGTTCGGTTGTTGACCTGTCCCATGGCCATTGCCCTAATCAACACGGTCAGGCTCTGTGTGCCAGCAATTCCACCCATGGAGGCAACAATCGGCATGAGCACGGCTAGTGCTACTACCTGTTCAATGGTGCCCTGAAATGCGCTGATGACCGCCGCCGCTAGAATCGCAGTCACCAAATTCACCGCGAGCCATACTGTGCGGCGTGGTGCTGTTTGAGCGACTCGAGCAAAGGTATCGCCCTCACCAAGGCCTGCCATTACGGCTAAACTGTGGTCAGCCTCTTCTCGGATCACATCGACCACATCGTCGATGGTAATGCGACCGAGTAACTTGCCCTCAGCATCGATCACGGGCGCCGAGATCCAGTCATTTCTCTCAAAGCGTCGCGCGACCTCATCGTCTGGCGTCATTACATCAAGTGGCTCCCGCTCGGTGGCCATCATTTCTCTGACAGACACGTGCGGATCCGATACCAATAACGTTCTAATGGGTAACAGGCCGACGTAGTGGCCTTCGCGGTTTGTTACCATCAGGCTGTCGGTATTTTCCGGTAACTCAATGTGGCGCCGAAGGTAGCGGAGTACGACATCGAGAGTTAAGTCGGCACGGATGGTGAGCACATCCGTACTCATGAGACCACCTGCGACGTCGTCCGGAAAATCAAGGGTCGCTGTAAGCCGGGCTCTATCGCTGTCGGTCAGCGCTTGAAGTACATCGTCCGTGAGCGTGGCAGGTAATTCGTGAAGAATGTCAGCAACGTCGTCGTCGTCGAGTTGTCTTACAATCGATGCGACCGCCTCCGGTTGAAGGTCTGAGAGAAACTGGTTTCTCAGGTCGTCCGGGAGTTCATTGAGGACGTCTGCCTCTTGCTCGCTCTCGAGCAGTGGCCAGATAATATCTCGAGTTTCGGGGGGGGAAGCGTTAATAAGGTGGGCGACATCACCCGGCTCCATGTCAGCGAGAAGGCTCGCCACGTCTTGGTTAGTTCCGGAGCGGAGCGCCGCATCGACACGTGATAGAGACAGGCTTTCGAGTTTGTTTATGTCAACCATGTTTGCCCTCCCCAGACCGATTGTACCATCAGTCAGTACTGGCGTGATTGCTAACGCAGTGAGGCCTCTAGTAGATCACAAAGGCTTAGTCGATACTCAAGAGGTTGGCATGTCCCGGTGCTGTAGTGCGACTTGCGGGAACTGATGCCGCAAGTCGCTGGCGATGGCCTCTGCCATATAAACGGATCGATGCTTGCCACCGGTGCACCCGATAGCGACGGTAAGGTAGGCGCGCTGGCTCGCCTGATACTGAGGGATCCAACGAGTCAGCGAAGAGACGATATCGCTTCTGACATCCATAGTGATAGCGTGGCTTTCTAGGAAGGCCTTGACCGATTCATCCTGTCCAGTGCGAGGTCTCAACGAAGCCTCCCAGTGTGGATTTGGAAGCATTCGCATGTCGAACATAATATCGGCGTCGACGGGCGCTCCTTTCTTAAATCCAAAGGATTTGACAAGGATAGACATTCTAGATGCCTGACTCGCGGTGACACGCTCTTGGATAAACTGACGCTGCTCATAGGGAGTCATTTCGCTGGTATCGACAAACAAATCCGCTGCGGCTGCAAGTGGCTCCAAGAGGACTCGCTCGAGTTTGATCGCGTCCGACAGTGACCTCCCGCCTCGACTGAGAGGGTGACGACGACGGGTCTCATTGAACCGCTGATTTAAGCTCGGCTCGTTGGCATCAAAAAACATAACAGTGACATCGATGGTTTTTGCTAGCTCGTTTAAGTGGTCGCGAAAATCTTCAATACCCTCGTCTTCCGTTCGGATATCGATACAGATGGCAATACCTTGATGGGACAGGCGGATTGAATCAGAGAGTCGGTCAACCAGGGTGTTAACCAAAGCGATGGGTAGATTATCGACGCAATAAAACCCTAGGTCTTCGAGTGTGTTGAGCGCTGAACTCTTACCGGAGCCCGATGTGCCTGTCACAATCAGAAGTCGCATCAGTGATTTCCTTTTACCGAACCCGCGGTAGTGCTAGTGCTGTCCACAGCTCGCAGACATTCAGCCATCAGTGTCCCCGGGCTTTTTGTTTGTGCTTGATCAGCTGTCGGTCAATCTTATCGATAACAGAGTCAATCGCTGCATACATGTCACTACCCGTTTCCGAGGCAAAAAGATCAGCGCCGGCGACGTGGACATTAGCTTCGGCTTTGTGGCTGTTGCGCTCTACGATTAAGGTCATATCAACATGATCAATAGCGTCGTAATGCCTCTCGGGTCGCTGCAACTTACTGGAGATGTGGTCTCTTAAACCGTCTGTGATGTCTACATGATGTCCGCTAACTGTTAGGCGCATACTGCATCTCCTCTTTTAGTGAATACTTTAAATCAGCCTCTTTCGTTCATTGGAGGGACCGATGTTCATCTGTTCTCGATATTTGGCGATTGTTCTTCTCGCAACCACGATGCCCTGATCGGCTATCAGATCGCACAATTTCGCATCGCTCAGCGGTTTTTTTGGATTTTCGGCAGTGACAAGCTTTTTGATCATGGCCTTGATCGCCACCGACGAACACTCGCCACCCTCGGCGGTAGCGACATGACTGGAAAAAAAGTATTTCAGCTCAAAAATACCTCGCGGTGTGTGCATATATTTCCGTGTCGTAGCCCGCGAAACCGTCGATTCATGCAGATCCACTTGGCCCGCAATATCGGCCAAAATCAGCGGCCGCATGGCCTCCTCGCCATGCTGAAAGAAAGCTCTTTGGTGTTCCACGATCTGTCGTGACACTTTCAGCAGTGTTTCATTTCGACTCAGTAGGCTTTTTATGAACCATTTGGCTTCCTGGACATTGTTGCGAGCGTAGTCACGATCGGCGGAACTTCCAGCGCCTAGTAACGATGCGTAGTGATCGTTCACTCTGAGCTTGGGGGCGATATCTGGGTTCAATTCGACTCGCCAACGATCATTAATGCGCTTCACGAAGACATCAGGCACCACATATTCGGTGTCGTTTACTTGATGGTCTGATCCTGGTGTTGGATTTAGGGATTTGATCAGATTAAGCGCATCTACGATTGCCTCAGGGCTGGTTCGCAGCCGACGCGCCATTTGCTTGGGATCCGCGGTTGGTATTTGCTCCAGATGGCGGCTGACCAAAATGCCGGCAGTTTCGCGAAATGGTGTGTCGACGGGCATTTGTCGCAGTTGCAATAAAAGGCATTCTCGTAGGTCTGCGGCGAATACTCCGGTCGGCTCGAAGTGTTGTATGCGGTGCAGTACAGCAATGACTTCGTCCATTTCGACATCATCCAGACCTAGCCCTTCGTAGATTTGCTCAGGGGTCTGGGTCAGCCGACCTTCGTTATCGACGGCATCGATGAAAGCCAGCGCAATCGCACGATCGGTGTCTGAGAATCGAGTCAGATTGAGTTGCCAGAGCAAGTGCGAGTGCAATGTTTCCGGGGGCGAATCATTGTCCAGTAATTGGAAGTCCTCCCCGCTCGCTGAGCTTGTAGTCGATGGCGCCGCGCTTGGCATCACATCTTCCCAGGCGGCATCGACGGATAATTCCTCACTCGGATCAGCCTGGCTTTCTGGAGAGCTGAAATCAACCGTTTCACCATCTCGTAAGGTCGATGTCTCCTCAATGGAAGACTCGTCCTCTTCGAGTAGGGGGTTGGAGGCTAGTGTTTCTGTAATGGTTTGTTGAAGATCGAGTGTGCTGAGCTGAAGCAACTTAATGGCTTGCTGAAGCTGAGGGGTTAAGGTCAGCTGTTGGCCAATTTTAAGTTGCAGTGATTGCTTCATACACGCCGGCATTCCACGAGGTCGAAATCAGTGTAGCTCGATAAATTTCTGGTTGGCAATGAGTTGGCAAGTTTTTTGCGTGATCATCCAACTCAAAGACGGAAGTTTTCACCTAAGTAGACTTTTCGGACCTCTGCATTCTCCATGACGGCTTTAGCGTCCCCCTCAGCAATTACTTTGCCCGCGTTGACGATGTAAGCGCGCTCGCAGATATCCAAGGTTTCTCTCACATTGTGATCGGTAATCAATACACCGATGCCGCGGTCTTTGAGGTGAGAAATAATGCCCTTTATGTCGGCGATAGAGATGGGGTCAACGCCCGCAAAAGGCTCATCGAGCAATATGAAGTCGGGTTCTGTAGCGAGCGCTCGCGCAATCTCGACGCGCCTGCGCTCGCCGCCCGACAGCGCCTGACCCAGAGCATCGGCTAGGTGGGTGATGTGGAACTCTCGCAGGAGAGTATCGCAGCGCTCCATTTGCTCTGGTGCAGAGAGGTCTTTTTGAGTTTCCAATATGGCCATCAAATTATCTTTAACGGATAACTGTCGAAATACGGAGGCTTCCTGTGGCAGGTAGCCCAGCCCTTGTTGCGCTCTGTGGTGGATCGGCAGTGACGTGATGTTTTGGCTGTCGATGCTAATCGAGCCAGAATCTGCGCTGACCAATCCTACGATGAGATAAAATGAAGTTGTTTTTCCTGCGCCATTAGGCCCGAGCAGTCCAACGATCTCTCCCTGCTCCACTGCCAGCGATATTCCATCGACGACTCTACGGCCACGGTAGCTTTTGGTCAGGTCATTGGCTTCCAACCGGCGGCTCACCCTATCGGTTCTCCCTCAGAGACGTGGGCGGGATGGTGACCTTCACGCGTTCCCTCGTATCGCCCGACGCCGAGCCGGCCGCGATGACCCGTTGCGTTGGGATCAAGTAATCGATTGTCGACCCTGTAATCACCGCACCATCTTGAGTGATCTTGGCATTGCCAATTAGCCGAACCCGTTCATCGGTCTCGTGGTACTCGATTAAATCGGCTGAGGCGCTAACCTCTGGCGCATCAGCCGATGGTTTTTGGCGAAGTGATGCTGGTGACCCCGTTGCCGCTATTACCGTCACCCCGGCATCAGCTTCAGTAAATGAAAGTTCAGCAGATTCGATTCGCAGGCTACCCCGGGTGAGCACCACATCGCCTCGGTACAACGTCTTCCCTGATGGCTCCTCCCTCACAGCACTATCAGCGGCGATTTCTATGGGGTATTGCGCGTCATCAGCGTGGACGGATATCGGGCCCAGCAGGAGACTGAGCAAACCAAAAAAACCGGCTCTGGCTAAGTATGCTGAGCGCCTACGAGTCGTCATGGAGCGCGGTCCGATCGATATTCGGTGTTGACATTGCCCGTCAGTATCGCGGTGTTCATACCCAGATCGATAGTCAGTCCGTCGGCCTTTGTTTCACTATTTTGAGTTGTCAAAACGACCTCACCCTTACTTTTGGCAATGCGGTCATCGCTAGTGATTAGCATTGTATCGGTGGCAATGGCGACCGACTTCCCGTTGACGATATTAACCCCTCCTGACAATTCGAGGGAGCCGTCGGTCTCGCTGCCGATTCCGTCAGGTGCGGTCAGCGTCCAAGTATCATCATCGACACTTGACTGGGTAACGTTGACGCCAGTCAGAAACGTTTTCTTGTCGCGGTCGTATTGAATGAGATGGTCAGTCTGGCTTTCTTCCAGTAGTGCGCCGATTTCATTGTACCGCCGTATTTTTAAGGCTGTAATTTCGGTAGTCACGAGCTGCACATCGCCGGCATCGGACGGTTTTTCGGTGTCCACCCGCAAGATCAAGATCAAGACAAATGCAACCGAGGCGAGGCCAGCTAAAGCACTCAATTTCACAGTGACTGAGCCTCCAGCAGGAAGTCACAAAATTCTCTGACACAACCACGACCACCCGCCGCCTCCATCACGACCGTACTTGCGGCCTTTACTTCGGAAACCGCATCTGCCGGACAGGCGCTGATGCTCGCAATCGCCATCGCAGATAGGTCTGGTAGATCATCTCCCATATAGGCGCACTCATCGGGACTCAAGCTAAGCGACGCCGATAATTCTCTCAGCGCAACCCCTTTGTCCTCGCGTCCCTGGACAATTAGCGAGATGCCGAGCTCGACGGCTCTACGACTGACCATTGGAGATTCTCTACCGGTAATAATGGCAACTTGAATTCCTGCTGCTTGGACGCGCTTGATCCCGACGCCGTCCTTGATGTTAAAGGTTTTTTGCTCGGAGCCATCACTGTTATACGTCACCGAGCCATCTGTCATGACCCCATCGACGTCCAGTGCCAGTAGTTTAATCTCTCCGGGGTCCATTCTTAGGCAACTCCTGCACGCAGCAGCGCCAATAGTTGAATGACACCATTGACCTCATTGCTGTCGCCGGCTATGACCAGGGCGCTGATGCCCTCACGCTCCATGGTGGTTACTGCTTCTACAGCTAGCGCGTTAGCGTCGATTGTCTTTGCACCCTGAGACATTACGTCCTTTACTTGCACAGCGCTGATATCGCCATGCTCCTCCAGCGCTCTTCGTAAGTCACCGTCTGTGAAGATGCCGAGGAGTCGTCCTTCGTTGTCGATGACAGTGGTCATACCCAAGCCTTTAGCTGAAATCTCCATCAGAGCGTCAGGTAGGGTCGTTTCGGGCACGACGCTTGGAATGTCCGCCCCCGAAACCATTAGGTCCGATACTCGTGTTAGGAGCTTGCGCCCCAAAGCGCCCCCTGGGTGACTGAGCGCAAAATCTTCGGCGGTGAAACCACGTCGCTCCAGGAGTGCGATCGCGATAGCGTCTCCCATGACTAAGGCGGCGGTCGTGCTAGCGGTTGGTGCAAGGTCCAGTGGGCAGGCCTCTATCTCGACGCCAACATCCAAGTGCACATCGGCCGCTTTCGATAACACAGAGTCGGGATTTCCCGTCATCGCAATCAGAGGTACCCCCAGGCGCTTCAGCAGAGGCAGCAGGGCAGTGATCTCGTTTGTAGCGCCGCTATTCGATAGCAAAATGACAGCATCGGCTTTGGTGATCATACCCATATCGCCGTGGCAAGCCTCTCCTGGGTGGACAAACAAAGCAGGTGTTCCTGTGCTCGCTAAGGTCGCCGCGATCTTATTGCCAATGTGTCCGCTCTTACCCATACCGGTCACAACGACTCTACCTTTGATGCTCAACAAGAGGTCGATCGCGCCGGCGAATTGATCATCAATGCGGTGACGTAATGTCACTAGCCCTTTGATCTCGGTATCAAAGGTTCGCCGGGCAGAGTCGATCATCGAGTCGTTTTCGTCCATTTCGGTCACGATAAGGTATCCGGATTAACAATGAGCCACGCGACGTAGCCTACGTAGATTGCTAGCAGTAGGACACCGCTGGCTCTCCCGAGTTCACCATGACTGCTGCCATGTCTTGTCGCGCGCAACGCACGCCAGCTCAGGCCGGCTATGGCCAGTGCCAACAGCAGCGCTATCGGCCAATCTCGTAGCATGACTGACGGGCCCAGAGTCAGCGGGCCGAGCACGCCAGGGACGGCAAGGACAACTAGGAAGTTAAAAATATTTGATCCAATGATGGCCCCAATAGCGATGTCGCTTTGTCCACGCAGAGCGCTTACCACTGTTGCGGCGAGTTCCGGCAGGCTAGTACCAATCGCCACGATAGTCAGACCGATGATTAATTCCGAGACGCCCAGGCTGGTGGCAACGTTGACTGCTCCGACGACAAGCATCCGACTGGATACAATGAGTACTATAAGCCCGATCGAAAATGACCACCAAGCCCTACCAATAGGAAGGTCGGGTGTTGCAGCATCTTCAGGGGCGGAAGTTTCGTTGGCTGATTTGGCTAGGAATAACAGGAAAACGATAAGACCCGCTAGTAACACTAGGCCATCCAATTGGCTCAAAACGTTATCCAACATCAGCGCGCCTACGAGTAGGGTGATGCACACCACTTGTAGAAGCTCACGACTTACTGTTTGTCGATCGATGACAATGCTTGTGATGCAAAGCGTTACGCCGAGCACTAGGCCTATATTGGTGATATTCGAACCTATGGCGTTACCAACTGCGAGTGAACCAGCCTCGGATAGCGATGCAATAATCGATACCACAATTTCGGGGGCTGAAGTGCCCAACGAAACGATGGTCATTCCAATCAATAAAGGCGATAGACCACCGTGGCGCGCGATGGCGGCAGCACCGTCTATAAAACGGTCTGAACTCCACACTAGGCATAGTAGCCCCGCTGCGATGAGAACTAAGTCGATCATTTAATGGTCTAAAGGTGTCCGGAGGTTGTTTTCGGTGCTTACCTGGTTGCGCCGTTCGGTTATCATACGCCATTCACTGCGCGCAGTGCTTATATTTTGTGCATTCGGATCGGATGCCCTCGCTCCCAAAGAGGTGGGAATAGTTGATGAATTTAAAATTTTTGAATGTTTTGTTGGCGGCGTCCTTATGGATAATGCCGGCGTCTACGCTTCATGCCGCCGATGAATCACCTAAACCCATTATCGAATGGACCACCGAAAACATTATGTCGATTGTCGAAGAGGCCCCCGAGTATTTTGATAATGATCCCGAGCGATTTTACGGTGAGATCGGCGCAGTTCTGGATAAAACAATCGACTGGCGAGGATTCGCGAGAGGTGTGATGGGCGACTATGCTTCCTCGGCACGCATACGAGGCCTCGATGACGCCGCCAAAGCCGAGTTGCGATCGCAGCTTGAGGCATTTACAGCTGTTATTAAGACTGGATTAATTCGCACCTACGCGAAAGGTTTGCTCGCTTTTAGTGGGTCCAAATTCGAAGTCAAGGATCCCGAGTTGCCGTCGCCTGACGCTCGTACCGCATCGGTGACTCAGCTTGTTTACGGCAACGGCGGCAGCACCTACACAGTGCGCTATCAGATGGGTAAATATCGGGATGGCAAATGGCGACTGCGAAACCTGATTGTTGAAAACATCAATCTGGGACAGATCTATCAAAACCAGTTCGCCGCGGCGGCAGACGCGGCGTCTGGGGATGTTGCGGCGGTGATCGCAGAGTGGGATATAGCGTCAAATCTACCCGAGGCCTTAGATGATGATTGAGGATGTTGTCGCGTCTGCGCTGCGTACGGCGTTGCCGGACGCGGAAATTACAGTAAGTCTAGAGGGGTCTCACTGCTCGGTCACCGTGGTCTGCGATTCGTTTTCGGGTATGCGTCCTGTCGCCCGGCAGCAGAAGGTCTATGCGCCGCTGATGGAGTTGATCAGTTCCGGTCAGCTGCATGCGGTCAATATTGACGCACGTACTCCCTAAGCACTGACGCAGACAGTCACTTATGGATTATTTTCTCATTGAGGGTGGGACACCACTCGCGGGTGAAGTCGTTATTTCGGGCGCGAAAAATGCGGCGCTCCCGATCTTGGCGGCCAGCATATTGGTCGAAGGGCAAACCCGATTATCGAACGTGCCCTCGCTCAACGATGTGCGAACAATGCTGCGGTTGTTGCGAGCTTTAGGTATTCACTGCGCTGATGCCGAAAATGATCAGCTAGTGATTGACGCCGGTACACTCGATATCTGCCGCGCGCCCTACGAGCTCGTTAAAACAATGCGGGCCTCCATTCTGGTGATGGGGCCTTTGTTGGCGCGCTTTGGTCGGGCAGAAGTTTCCTTCCCCGGCGGTTGCTCGATAGGCAGTAGGCCAGTTGATCTTCATCTGAAGGGCTTTGAAGCCATGGGTGCTGAGATTCAGGTGGAGGACGGCTATATCTTGGCCCGCTGTGATGATGGTCTAAGAGGGTGCGACTATACCTTTGACACTGTAACGGTGGGTGGTACCGAGAATTTATTAATGGCGGCAACCCTGGCTCGGGGAACGACAGTGCTCCGCAATGCTGCTCGCGAACCTGAAATTACTGACCTTATTCAGTTTCTCAGGCAGGCGGGCGCTCAGATAACGGGCGACGATACCGATACATTGGAGGTCGAAGGCTTAAATAGTTTGAGTCCTAGTCAATACTCAGTTATGTCTGACCGCATTGAAGCGGGAACCTTTTTAATGGCCGCGGCAGCGACAAGAGGCAGTGTGACTGCCGTGGGCGCTGAGTCGGCGCACCTGACTGTCGTTTTAGACAAGCTCCGCGAAGCGGGCGCCAGTATTGACGATCATGGTCAGGGGATCTTCCTGGATATGAAGGGTGTAGCACCCCGAGCAGTCAGTGTAACCACCGCTCCTTATCCGGGTTTCCCTACGGATATGCAGGCGCAGCTCACCGCACTCAATATTGTCAGCGAGGGTGCGGGAACAATCACCGAAACCATTTTCGAGAATAGACTCATCCAGGCACAC
>NTKA01000042.1 GCA_002456975.1 Halieaceae bacterium MED-G27 | reverse complement strand
GGACCACCGCCATAAAAGGTGTTTTGAGGCTGAAAATCTACGTGGCCTTCATTGTTGTAATAGCCAGGGGTACAGGACCGCTGAAAATCCTCGGTCTGGCGCGCCATGCGAATAATGGTTTTTACCCATGCGTTTTCGGCTTTTTCACTCGCCTCGACCCTCGTGGCACCCCGGGCTTTAAGCTCACTGAGAATATAGGCGGTCTGAACACTGTTCTCATCCAGCGAGAACGTATAGGTCGCAGTAAAGCCCGACTGTTGGGGCCCAAAGAAAAAGGCATTGGGAAATCCCCGGGTGTGCAAGCCATGCAAAGTCGACAAACCGTTAGCCCATTTTTCCGAGATGCTTAAACCGTTTACTCCTTCAATCGAATAGCCAGCGCGACGGGAATAATCGGTACCCACCTCAAAGCCCGTGGCGAAAATAATGCAATCGACTTCATACTCGACGCCGTCAAACATCACGCCCTTTTCGGTAAAGGACTCGACACCTCGGCCCTCGGTGTCGACCAGCGCTACGTTCGATCGATTAAAGGTTTGCAGGTACTCATCGTGGAAGCAGGGCCGCTTACAAAACTGGCGGTAGTAGGGCTTCAGCGATTCTGCTGTCTCGGGATCATCGACCAAAGCCTCGGCACGGGCACGAACCTTTTCCATCTTACCGAAATCTGAGATCTCCATTTTGCGCTGGACATCCATGTAATCCATGGCTTTGGTCATGAGGTATTGGCGCAAGCCGCGCTCTCGCCGATCCTGCGAGAACAGCCCTGCAAGCGCCCACAAGGCTAGTCGCCAACGCGGTGGCGCCTCATCTCTTAGGCCACCAAAAATATGCCTAAAGGCCTCGGTCCAACCATCGCGCACTAGGTCCTCTTTCACCGGCATACCAGCCATCAACGACTCAAAATTGGTCCGACGTTCGTGGTGCCAGCCAGGCGCTTGTTGCGCCACCCACGCGGGATCAGTATCGCTATTGTTTCGCTCATCGATCGATGATGGCGTTCGCTGGAAAACGTAAAGCTGCTTCGCGGCCGCCCCCAGGTGTGGAATGCATTGAACAGCGGTCGCGCCCGTGCCAATGATGGCTACGCGCTTCTCAGCGAGCCTCTCCAGATTTCCGGACGCATCGCCGCCGGTGTACTCGTAATCCCAGCGACTAGTATGAAAGGTATGTCCTCGGTAACTATTAATGCCGGAGATAGCCGGTAGTTTTGGCCGATTCAAGGGTCCGTTTGAGTGGATAACAAAACGCGCTTTGAACACGTCATCGCGATTTGTGTGGACGATCCAATGGCCATCGACTTCGCTCCAGACTGTACTGGTCACCTCGGTTTGCATCACGGCGATATCGTGCAAGTCATATTTTTTTGCCAGCAGCTCGCAGTATTCGAGCGTCTCTGGCGCGTTGGTGTACTTTTGCTTGGGGACGAAACCCGTTTCCTCCAGCATTGGCAAGTAAACATAGGATTCGATATCACATGAGGCACCAGGGTAACGATTCCAATACCAGGTACCACCGAAGCCCCCGCCTTTTTCGATTAACCTGAGATCATCAACACCTGCATCTTTGAGACGAGCTGCTGCGAGCATGCCGCCAAAGCCCCCCCCAACAATCAATACCTCGACCTGCTGCTCGATAGGCTCACGACTAAATCCGGGCGCTACGTAGGGATCATCGACATAGCGTGAGAAATCTCCCGTGACCTCAACGTATTGGTCGTTACCGTCGGGTCTAATCCGCTTATCTCGCTCCTCACGATATTTGGCTCGGAGCTGGTCCGGATCGAAGGGTAGATTGGGTTGCACTGCAGTCATCTGAATCACACATTCTTTTTACCTTGACGCTAAGGTATCGAAGATTCACCAAAACGTCAGCTCATCGCCACAGGGAAACACAGACGCTGGAGCAACAAAAAGTAAAGTAAGATGCATTGCCGTTACCAGCCAAGTCCGCCACCGATATGCCTGAGCGCCAGTCTCTATTTTTATCTCCCTACTTCATCGGGGTATTAGCAATTTTCTTTGCGGCCTGCATGAATACATCGATCAAGGGCTTATCGGCGAATGAGAGCGTGATCATAATCACGGCGTGGCGCTATTTATTTGGAGCCATCTATGCGGGCCTACTCTGGCTTGCCTTCAGACCAGAACCTATTGGCTTAAGAGGCGCGCCTTTTCATCTTTTCCGAGGCGCCTTTCAGGTCGCTGCCGCAGGTTTATTCTTCTGGGCGGTCACGCAGATCCCTTTGGCAACTGCGGGCGCCTTAGGCCTAACAGGAACCCTGATGATCGGCCCACTGGCATGGGTGCTTCTCGGGGAGACCATGACAAAGCAAGTATTTCTGGGAACGCTTGCCGGTTTTGCAGGTGCTTGGTACATCGTGTTTAGTGAGACCGATATTTTACTGGGGGACTTCAGTGAGCACCTACTTGGCTATCTGGCTCCCATGCTGGCATCACTGTGCCTATCAGTATCCGTCGTGCTCTTGCGATTTCGGGCGCAAACGGAGAGTCCGATTGTCATCGCGTTTTTTGCCAACACGCTGCCAGCGCTCTATGTGTTACCGATCTTCTTTATGCTCGAGATCAATCTCTCAGTCTTACAGCTCTCTGGTTATGCGCTCGCAGGCTTTTTCGGACTCGGCTACTGGACCTGCACGACATTCGCCTATGCCAGAGCGCCGGCGGCTCGGATCGCACCTCTGACCAATACCAATTTGATTTTCGCATCCATCATGGGTTTTGTTTTCTTTAATGAAATACCGCCACTGTCGACCTGGATCGGTGCCATTATCATCGTGATCGCGTGCATCTACGTGGCTAGGGTCAAGGAAGTCTGAGCGCCGTCTACGCAAGAAAATGCAGCTAAGTCACGCACCGCTACCTGATCCTCATCAAGCATTGTATCACCGTCGATTAATTGACTTGAATTGACGCTGACAACACGGGGTTGGTAACCCACTTCGCAACGCCAGATTGGTGCTGACTCCCTAAAAAGCCACCTCGAGAAAACCACAGGTGGTCTCTATGCAATGGACATGTTGCGATCGGCATTGTCGGCATAGAAAACCAGAGACGCTTGGACTAAGGTAAAAGCAGTGCATCGACAAACAAGTGGGTCCGTTCCGAGAATCCACAAATGATTGGTGCGGGGGAATGATATGGACTCAGTAGAAGTAAAGAGCTTCGCGGCTGCAGACGAAGTAAACACAAGCTTCAATCACGCGACAATCGAGGCCGTCAAAGTGGGTGGTCAGCGGGTCATTAGACTAACGCTCGAACCGGGCTGGAAATGGTCGGTGGATGTAAAACCAACGGTTGGCACCAGCACCTGTCAGGCCCCTCATTTGGGGGTCATTATTAGCGGTTCGATCTGCTGTCGACACGACGATGGGACTGAAAAAGTCTACTCAGCCGGTGATGCCTATGCGATTCAACCCGGCCATGACGCATGGGTGCTTGGCGATGAAGTTGCCGAGGCCTTCGAGTTTGCCGGAATGTGGGGCGAATAGATCCGCCATCGAACTGCTGACCCGAGTTGTGCGGTAACTTCGCTACGACACAATAGGCCTGTTGCCTCATAACGAGGCGACTGGGTCTAGTCCCTGTGTTTTAGGGTAGCTAAATTCGCCTCGTGCTTTTCGCGGTCGACCGAATACAAGGACAGACTTGCGATCATTAGCATCCATAGCGTCAAGATCACTGGAACATATAGCCAACCGAATGTTGTCAATACAGTCTCGGGGACCTGCTCGGGTGATGCTCCCACTGGAAACTGACTGACCGTAAGAATCACGCCAGCAACAGCGGCACCAAACCCCTGAGTCACCTTGCGCACAAACGCTACCGAGGCGAAGAATACGCCCTCATTGCGCCGCTGGGTTTTGACTTCAGCCTCCTCCACGAGATCCGCAATCATTGACGCGGAGAGAATCTGATAGGCAATGATGAGCGCGACATCAATGACGGTAATCGACAGTACCAAGGGGAATAAAATCGGGTCGGAGTTCTCAGGCATTAGGCCGAGCAACCTCAACAAAATAGGCGAAGGCGCGACCGTAAATGCGAAAAATCCGACCACGATGGCGCCTCTTTTTTTGCCCACACTACGAGACACGATGGGCGCAATCACAAAAGCTAGAATGGCTGATACCACAACACTCAACGAAATGATGCCGATTTGCTGCGCTGAGAATCCCCAGAAAAAAGTCGAGAAATAGTAATTCAAAGTGGCCGCAACACCCGACGCGACAGCGCCGAATAGGGCCGCTAAAAAAAGCGCAAAGAACGAACGTGTAGCGAGTGTCTCGAGCATCTCGCCATAAATCATTTTAAAACTGAACTCGCGCCGCGGTGGTGGCGACTTTAGCTCGGGAATGGCGCTGTGAGTCCCCATGGCTGAGACCATGATGGCAACAAAAATAGCGCAAGCTGCGACTGCACCTACCTGACCGTAACCAGCGATATTGAACATGCCGTTGCCGATAGTCTCGGTAGGAACCAACAAAAATATCGTCGCCGTTGCCCCCATTAAAGTGCCACCGGTCCACCCAAAAAAGTAGCGGTAGCTAATCATGTTGGTGCGCTCGTCATAGTCCTCGGTCATCTCGGCCACTAGCGACGAGCTGGGTATTTCGTAGAGCGTTATTAGCGTGCGAACCAAGATCGCTATGGTCACGATGTACGGAAAAAGCGCATCTCCAGTGAGGTGTGCGGGTGGATTCCAAACGAAGTAGTAGGCGATCGCAGCTGGAATTGCCGCGCCGTACATAAATGGGTGGCGTCGTCCCCAATGGGATCGGGTGTTGTCTGACAGATAGCCAATGAGCGGATCACTCAACGCGTCAACGATGAGTGCAATCATCAGTGCAAGGCTCACGAGATAGGCACTGACACCCATAACCTGACTGTAAAAAATCAGGAAAAAGTAATCGAAGCCATTGTTCTTAACACCGAACGCGACAGCGCCGAACCCATAGGCCATCTTTCGAGAAAAGCTAACTGCCGTATTTGCTTGCATGTATCTCGCTCTTAAGGGGCCGCGGAATCATTTCCTGACCCCGAGGGTACCCTTTGGCCAGTTGCGATAGAAGCCTAGTGAAATTGCTCGTGCAATCAATAACAGGGTCGGGATGAGGCCACTAGCCGACAATCATTGTAGTCAGCAGTCATAGTGCATAGACGACACTGTACGCTTAACGATGTAACCCACACGCTGTCACTGACTCGTCATTACCAGCTATTATCGAGAGGTGAAGAAGACGAGACCTCTTATGAAAAAACTACTAGTGACTGGCATCGCCTTGCTGGCAGCAAATAGCCATGCGAGCGGACTCCTGCTAAGCGACGTACTCACCGATGCGCCGAGCTTGAACCCTGATATTCCTGCACCCGCACAGGTTATTGGCATCGAGGTAGGCGAACGCCATTGGTATCACCACGAAATTGTCAGCTACCTCGACGCATTAGCCGAGGCATCACCGAGGATGGCGGCGCTCGGTGAGAATGCTCGCACCTACGGTGGGCGCGCATCGGTAAGCTATGCGATCACCTCGCCCGCCAATATCGCGAAACTTAACGACATCAAAGCGGCCCGAGCTTCGATTATTGATCCAAGCAGCGAAATCGATATCGCAGATCAGCCGGCCGTCCTCCATATGATGTACAGCATCCACGGCAACGAACCCAGTGGCGCCAATGCCACGCCTCTCGTTGCCTATTACCTTAACGCCGTCAACAACGAAAAGATCGAGCGACAGCTTGAGAGCGTCGTGATCATTTTTACGCCCATGCAAAACCCCGACGGACTCGATCGCTTTGCCCATTGGACTAACAGCCATCGCGGACAAAATCCTAGCGCCGACCCAAACGATCGCGAGCATCGAGAGGCAGTTCCCAATGGACGAACTAACTACTATTGGTTCGATCTCAACAGGGACTGGCTCGCTCATCAGCATCCGGCCAGCCGCGGTAGGCTGTCCGTATTCCACGACTGGAAGCCCAATGTTCAGTTGGACTTTCACGAGCAGGGAAGCAATAGCAACTACTTCTTTATGCCCGGCAAGCCCGAGCGCACCAACCCATTAACACCCGATATTAACCAGACCCTCACCGCCAAAATCGGCGAATACCACGCAGCCGCTTTTGATGAAGAAGGGGTCCGCTACTTTACCGAAGAGGGCTATGACGACTTCTTCATGGGAAAAGGCTCAACCTACCCTGATCTGTTTGGAACGGTCGGCATTCTGTTTGAGCAGCCTTCAGCTCGCGGCACGTTACAAGACACTGTCAACGGCCGCCTTACCTTTCCGATCAGTATCGCCAATCAATTCCGAACTTCGCTGTCATCGATCAAGGCAACTGCGGAGCTTAGATCAGAGCTACTGGAGTACCAACGCACCTTTTATGCAGATCGAAAAGCACCCCCCGGGCACTACCTGGCAAGCGCACCGGGTGACCCAACACGGCTCAATGAATTTGTAAGAATCCTGAAGGGTCACCAAATTGAGGTGATGGCGCTGAGCCGGGATGTCACCGTAGACGGACAGACTTACTCAACGACAGACAGTATTGCCATTCCTATCGACCAACCACAGTCAACTTATCTGCAAACTTTGTGGCAGGCGCAAACCGAGTTTGAGGAAAACGTCTTCTACGACGTCTCGACCTGGACCCTGCCCTGGGCGTTCAATCTGACGCATTCCCGAGATCCTGTCAGAAATGTAAAGGCCGACTTACCTTACACGATGGTCAACAGTTCGATCGAACCGTTGCCGATATCGAAGACCGGCTATCTGATCGACTGGCGCGACTCGTCGAGCCCTGCCCTGCTCTATGATCTACTGGAGTTGGGTGCCAATGTACGGGTCGCTGAAAAAACCTTTACCGCATTGACGATCGAGAGTGGTCCGACGTCATTTGGTTACGGTACCTTATTTATTGCGCCCGAGCTTGGCGCGGCAATTCCAGCCGATGTCCTAAACCTCCTCAGAACAGCAAAAGCGAACGGACAGCCAATCTATGCGGCCGCGAGTGCCTACACACCGACAGGGATCGATCTCGGTAGTCGAGACTTCACAGTGCTCTCACTGCCCAAGGTGTTATTGGTGACGGGCCCCGGAACATCTGCCTACGGCACGGGTGAGATCTGGCATATGTTGGATCGACGAGTTGAAATGCCCATCACGATGGTGGACACCGATCGACTTGGACGCACCGACCTAGCAACCTACAGCCACATCATCATGACGACGCCGCCACGATCCGCCGGTGCTGGAATGGTTGAAAAACTCGATGAGTTTGTTTCCGAGGGCGGCGTACTTTGGGCTCAAGGCAGTAGCACCGTGAGTTGGCTAAACAGTCAAGGGCTCACCAAGGTGAATTGGCGACAATCTCAGGCTGACGTCGATCGCGAACAGTACAACGCCATGTTGAAGAGTGGCGCTACTAGCGACTCGACGGAGGCGCTACTGCCCGAGCGCAAGCCTTTTGTCGATGCGTCTGACGAATTTGCCTTCACGCTGGTTCGAGGAGCTATCCTCGAGGGCGACCTCGACACCTCACACCCTCTGGGCTACGGCTACGAGTCGTCATTTATCCCGATGTTCAGAACGACGAACCGCTTCATGATGCGTTCCGCCAATCCTTACTCTACCCCGATTGCCTACTCGGGTGAGCCACTACTCTCAGGGTATATGTCCGAGGAGAATCGGCAGCTGGCAGCTAACTCGGCGAGCCTTATTGTTGATGGCAAGGGTAATGGTGCCATTGTATTGTCACTCGATAGCACTACCTTTCGGGCGTTCTGGTGGGGAACCCAGCGATTGATGAGCAATGCCATTTTCTTCGGTGATTTATTGTTCGAGCCGCGCTAAAGCCATAGCAACTGGTAGACATGCCCCCTAAGTTCGATGGGGCCTCTAGTTCCGAGCCAGACCCGTTGATTGAGGGCTCAGCAGCGCTGAAACGTCAATGCTGAGGGCCTTTGCTGTCGACTAATCGCCGACACAACAATACTCGTTATTAAAATCAATACGCCCCTTTGGTGCTTTGGTGCTTTGGTGCTTCGGTGCTTCGGTGCTTCGGTGCTTCGGTGCTTCGGTGCTTCGACAGCATATTGCGTCCGTTCTGGCTTATCTGTGTATTTTTGGCCTAGGGATTTGATCCCGTCTTAGGTAGGCTTCGCGCCAGAAAAAAGGTGATACACACCATTAAACATATGCCATTGGGGGAAATCGTGGCTAATAGTATTCAGGTTCAAACTCCGCTGGTTGTCCTGCACGGGGATGAGATGGCGCAAGTTGCGTTCGACGAGATCCTCAGGCGATTCGTCACGGCGCGCCTCGATATCGATCTCGTCGAAATAGATCTCTCTGCGGAAAAGCGCTTCACCAGCAATGGACAGGTCATTCAGGAAGCGATCGAGGCATTAAAAACCCATGGTGTCGGCATCAAAAACGCGGGTATGACGGTCAATCGAGCGCAGCTCGATGAGTTACTCGCTAAATATCCAGATATCGATGAGGCTATCCTCGATGGTCTTGCGACAAAGTCACCCAACGGCGCGATTCGAAAGGGCATCAGCGGCAACATCACCCGCGAGGACATCGAGTTTCGCAACCTCAAAAGTGTTCGACCCAACTGGATCGATCGAGACATCGAGGTCGATACCATGGAAACGGGTGGTCTCGACTTCAGCTACAGCGAACTGTCGAATGCGACAGGCGTCGCCAAGGTTATGTTCGTCGGGTCCAGCGGCGATCCGGTTGAGCTTCACCGACGATCGCTCAATAAAGGTGACCCCTGGATGCTCGCAACCAACTGTCTCGAGGAGGTAGAGGCGTGGGCGCATCGGTTTTTCCAACGGGCAATCGATGAAAAACGAGACATTTACCTCGGTCTAAAAGACACGGTGGTATCGGGCTACGACGGTGTGATGCGAGCAGCGATCGAGACCATCTACGAACGTGATTACAAGGCGAAAGTAGCCGAGGCCGGCCTTAGCTATCACTACGAATTGATCGACGCGCAAGCCGCTAGAGTGGTGTCGAATCCACCAGAACGCGCACTGTGGGGCATACCTGACAACGTCAGCGGTATGAAGCTCTTTAAACTCGTGCAACAGCTCAAGCGCTACGGCCTCCCCGAGCGCAAAGCGCATGTATCGATCTCCCGCATGAGCGCCGGCGGTGGCGATCAATACGGTAGCTACAACACCCCAGCACCGGAGAAAGGCGTCATTAAGGTCATCGTTGATGGCGAAGAAAAGCACGCCCGCCATGTCGACGGGGGTGATCCCATTCTGTTTATGTCGAACGATCGCGAGGCCATTAAAGACTGGGTCAGTCAGGTCTTTCAGGATGCGGCGCTGAATAAGAAAGAAGTCTACTTTGGCCTAAAGCGTGAGTTCGTTAACTACGATGAAGTTTACAGCTCGATTATCTTGGAGATTCGAAAAGAGCTAGCGGCGCTAGACACACCACCGCCCTCTTTTATGATTATGCGGCCATCGCGTCAGCTCAGTAAAATGATCTGCGACCCACCTCGCTGGGGCCTCTATCCGGCTCAGAACCTGGACGGCGATATCTTCTCAGACATCTCAGCGGCACTTGGTGGAAGCCTTGCGACAGCCAGTTCGGTGATTATTAGTAAAGACGGTACCAAGCTCTTTGAAGCGCCTCATGGCACCGCACATGATCTCTACATGCGCTACCTCGAGACCGATGGCAAAGAAGCTCAATTTAATTCGTCAGCACTCATTTTTGCCGTAGCCAGTGCGCTTGAGGAACTAGCACTTCGAGAGAGCAACGAGGCTCTCAGTCACTATGCGGCTGGACTTAAAACCGCGCTAATCGAGACCGTTGCTCAGGGCACCATAACAGGTGATTTGAAGGGAAAAACCATGGACCCGTCGACCGAGACCGTAGTCGATATGATGGGCTTCCTGGATGCCGTTGAATCAAATATCCCGGCTCAACTTAAATAGTTGGGTACGGGCAATTCCCGAACCTGCTAACTAAGGTTTCCTACGTTGTCGACCAGAGGGGCGTTAGCCCTGCCGAGCATTGTTCGCAGCTCGCAAAACGAGATAGAGCAACAAGCCAAATGGCCCGGCCATCAATGTAAAAAACAGGCACGGCAGAACCAGCCAATGACTGATCCACTCCTTCTGTGCATCGCGCACTATCCAAGCGCCTACAAATAAGTCGAAAGCCAAGTAATGAATCCAGCCGGCGAGCAGCAAGGCATCGACACCAAACAGAGCCTTTACCTCGGCTAACGATCCAAAACCACCGTCCTCAGAGGCTGACCCCGAAAACGAGAACATGAGGTAGGCGTAGGTCACACCTAAGATAATCGGGATGATCAGCGAGGGCATGGTATCCCGAGTGAATTCAAGCCGAGGCGCCAGCGCCAATCCCAGCCATCCGAGCATCGCCAAGCCGCTGCAAAAGCTAAAAATTTGTTCAAGATCCATAGCGCCCACTCCTTCGTCTTGCACTTGGAATTTTTATTGTCCAACCATGGTAGCTTTTGAGCCGACATCGGAACAGACTTTGCTGCCAATAGAAAAGAGCCCGAGCAGAGTTAAAAAAAGGAAGGCAGTATGGCGATATCCTCGTTACAACAACCCATCGAAACCGGTATTGGTTCAAAACCCGACGCCTCTGAGGTGATCGCTGGCATTGATCTCAGCGGCAAGACAGCTTTGGTTACTGGCGGCTACTCGGGTATCGGACTCGAGACGGTCAGGGCGCTGATCAATGCGGGAGCCCGAGTGATCGTTCCGTCGCGAGATGTTGATCGCGCAGCCAAGAACCTTGAAGGCATTCTTGACGCTGATCAGATCGGATTCATGGATTTATCTGATCTGCCCACAGTGGCTCGTTTCGGTGATGATCTGTTGGCAGGCGACGTTGCGCTCGATATCGCCATTCTTAATGCAGGCGTTATGGCCTGCCCGCTCGCTCGCACTGTTCAGGGCATCGAATGGCAACTTGGGGTGAACCACTTCGGCCACTTTTTATTATTACAGAAGATCCTCCCGGCATTACGGCGAGCCAATGGCGCTCGGGTCATCACCCTCTCTTCGATTGCCCATCGCTTTGGCGGCATCGACTTTGAGGACATGAACTACGAGCAAAGGGCTTATGACAAATGGCAGGCTTACGGGCAGGCTAAGTCTGCGCAATCGCTGATGGCGGTGACACTCGATGCGCGCGAGCGCGACAATGGCATTCGAAGTTTTGCGGTGCACCCAGGCGGTATCTTTACGCCATTGCAGCGCCATCTAAAAAACGAAGAGATGGTCGAGTTTGGCTGGACTACTAGCGATGGCGACCCTTCAGAGATTGCCAAACAATTATTCAAAACGCCCAGTGAAGGCTGTGCCACATCACTGTGGGCCGCCACAGCGAGCACGCTCGATAATATGGGTGGTGTTTACTGCGAGGACTGCAATGTTTCGAAGCTTCGCGCCGATGACGATGAACACTACACGGGCGTGAGGCGCTGGGCCGTCGATAGCGATGATGCCGAACGCTTGTGGTCGGAAAGTGAAACGATACTCGATCGGTTATGACGTTTTTTCGAAAAACCAGTGCGGACATATTGCGGGCCGATACGTTATTGCGATGATGTTTGCAGTGGTTTTTGCAAGGGTCACTGAAAAGAGAAAGACTGCTTCTCCAGTCTCGAGCTTTGCGGTAAACCCGCACGTAATACGCTACTAATGTAGGTTGAACCATTGTAGGCAGAACCATGAAGATTCAATTTGTCTCGACCGGCGGTACGATCGATAAAATCTACTTCGATGCGCTCAGTCAGTTTGAAGTCGGTGACTCGGTGGCTGCGGCCATCCTGACCGACGCTCTAGTCGACTTTGACTACGATGTCGTCGCGCTGATGAAAAAGGACAGTATCGAAATGACCGAGGCCGATCGCGCCAAGATTCGGACACACATTGAAAACGATCCCAACATGTTATTCGTCGTCACCCACGGCACCGACACCATGCCTGAGACCGCTAGAGCCCTTGAACAAATGCCCGGTAAAACGATCGTGCTCACGGGCGCACTGACGCCAGCACGGTTTCGGACAACCGATGCTGTATTCAACCTAGGCATGGCGGTTGCTACTGTGCAAACCGCCAAACCAGGGGTTTATATCGCTATGAGTGGTCAGGTTTTTGAGGCCAGTCGGGTCCGTAAAAATCGCGAGGAGAATCGCTTCGAATCAACCGAGTAAGCTAGGCCGAGCATTGACTCCGCCCTCTGCTCGAGCACAGAACATCCATCTCATGGTCTACATTTAACCCTTGCGTCGTCGTGATCGCCGCCCACCACCGTCACCTCCTCGGCTCCCGATATCACCCGAGAGCGACTTCAATTTCTCTATGCAGACAGCGACGCCCTAAGCGATCAGCACACTGCACGACGTAAAAGTTTGCACGAAGCCTGGAATCTAGTATGCGCAGAAGATGTATCTGTGGTTGAAGGCATGCAGCGCGGACGCGCATCGCCACGATTCACCGGGAGTGTTTTCTCACCGTTGATGGATATCTCCACCGCTCATTTCCATCAGTGGTTCTCAAGCCGGCTCGATAACGCGGGTCACTGAAAACTACAGATAGGTATCGTACAGCTGAGCGTAGGTATCGACGGTAAACGCTCGTGCATCGCGTGCAACTTGTCCGCCATCACCAATCAGTTCAAAGGCGTGATAGCAGCCACTAAAGCAACGATAGCGGACATCGACACCCGCTTCGCGCAGGCGCTCAACGTATGTCTCGGTCTCCCAATAAAAAGGCTCGAGATCGCCGACAAAGGTGAGTGTTGGTGGCAATCCCGCAAAACTCTCAGCCCGCATCGGTGCGGCATAGGCCGACATATCCGCCCTACCGCGCCTGATATCGGCGTGATAGCCAGCCCATCCTTTGCGGTTGAGTGATGAACTCCAAACCGGAGGCGCGATATCGCGCTCGTCATCCTCAGGCTGGGTATCGTCGATCATTGGGTAGAACGGCATCTGAAACGCGATTGAAACATCGCCGGTATCACGGGCCTTGAGTGAGACTGCTGCGGTCAGACCGCCACCGGCGCTGTGACCACCGACCATAAAAGTGTCGCTGCGACAGCCGAGTCGCTCCGCTTGGTCACGTGCCCAGAGCAGGGTGTCGTAGCAATCCTGGAAGCCGGCTGGAAAAGGTCTGTCGTAGGCTTTTCGATAATCGGGGGCTATCACGACACAGGGACGCCGATCGATAAAGCGCTTTATCACCTCATCGGCACCCTCAGGGGATCCAATCAGATAGCCGCCGCCGTGAATGTAAAGCATGCAGGGTAATGGGACATCCGCGGCTGCCGACGGGCGATAAATACGGACTCGAATGTCCGCGCCATCCAGACTGCTTTTTAGATAGTCAGTCGCACAGTCAAGCCCCGCGATATTTCGACCTATGTCCCAATAACGTCTCCACCAGCCGTACAAGCGCAACAACCCGGGCAACATGACCCAGCGTTGATAGCGATACAGCTGTGGGACTAAGTGCTGTAGATCGGGATGGAAATCACTGGTTTTCATTCGCACGGATTTGACACTTTGACTTGGATAAGAGATGGCTCGAGAGTACACCCGAGTGACGTAAACCCCAAAGTTTGGCTAGCCTTTAGCAATGGCGTGTTCCAATAGGCTTCAGCGCATTCCCGCAAGCAACCGTATAAGCGATCGACTAATGCTCCTTGAGACTGGGGCGTGACGCTACAGATGAGTACGGGTAAAAGATACAATGTGGTGATAAACGACAAAGCAATCGAGGTTCGCTATGACCACTCTTTTTCCGCCTATCGAACCATACAACCACAGTTGGCTCAGTGTCGGAGACGGGCACGAGATCTACTACGAAGAGAGCGGTAATCCGTCGGGAAAGCCCTGCTTGTTTATTCATGGTGGTCCCGGTGGTGGCGCCTCACCGGCGGCACGTCAGTTCTTCGACCCCGAGAAATACCGGATTGTGCTCTTCGATCAACGCGGCTGCGGTCAATCGAAACCACATGCCTCGATCGAGGCAAACACCACCTGGCATCTCATCGATGACATCGAGTTAATTCGTGAAACACTCGACATCGACCGTTGGCTAGTCTTTGGCGGCTCCTGGGGTAGCACCTTGAGTCTCGCATACGCACAAAGCCATCCCGAGCGTGTCACCGAACTGGTCCTTCGAGGCATTTTCCTGCTGCGATCGCAGGAGCTACAGTGGTTTTATCAGCATGGCGCGAGCGAGCTTTACCCCGATGCCTGGCAACACTACGTGGCGCCCATACCCGAGAGCGAACGGCACGATCTGATTAGCGCCTTCCACAGTAGGCTTACCAGTGAAGACTCTGACGTAAGACTCAGCGCCGCGCGCGCCTGGTCGGTCTGGGAAGCATCGACTAGCTTTCTGATTCAGAACGAGGATTTCATGGCGCAACTCGATGAGCCCGAGGCCGCACTGGCGATGGCGCGCATCGAATGCCACTACTTCGTCAATGGCGGGTTCTTTGAAAGCCCGAACCAGCTACTCGAGGCCGTCGACAAGATCAGACACATCCCCTGTGTGATTGTGCAGGGCCGTTATGATGTAGTCTGCCCACCAACCACCGCCTGGGATCTTCATCGAGCGTGGTCAGAAGCCGACTTCAAATTGATTGGCAGCGCCGGTCACTCGGCCTTTGATCCAGCCAATGCAGCTGCACTCATCGAGGCGACTAATCGCTTTGCGGACTGATGCATCATCACGCAGTTAGTGAGCCGCACTCGCATCGCGATCACAGGCTCAGGAGGCTCCGGGATTAGGATTTGATCGAGCGCGTTGCGATGAAGCTCTTGATGTGGCGATCAATCGCCTCGGATCCACCCCAGTCATCCTCGAAAAGATCAGTGATCTGCAGCCCAGCCGCGAGTTGACCTGCCAACTGGGCCTCCAAGGAATGGGCAAACTCCAATGGCTCATCGGCCCCAAACCATTTTTCTCGTTCCGAAGCGGTAAGGTCCAGATCTGAGAATGGCATTGAGAATCTGAGCTGAGCGACCCCCTGTTCATATAATTCAGGATCCAACAGTTGGGCGAATGGATTGACAAAGCCGACCAGAAGAACCCCGCCGGGCTTTAATACGCGGTGACACTCTCGCCAGATTGGCTCGAGACTTTGAGCAAAGCAGTTGGAGCACGGGTTAAAAATTAGATCAAAGCTATCGCTCGCGAACACGGAAAGATCGGCCATATCGCCTTCGACGGTCTCTAGCGCCAACTGATCACGGTCTGCCACCCAACGATCTTGAGCAAGTTGCTTTGGTGATGCATCAAACACGGTCACATCAGCGCCAGCCGCTGCCAATATCGGTCCTTGCTGTCCGCCACCCGAGGCCAGCGCCAGCACCCTCGCGCCTTTCAGGGGCGGATACCATGCTCGGGGCACCGCGCGGTGCGGAGTGAGCACGAGCTCCCAGTCGTCTCGTCGCGCCGCCTCAACCACCTCTGAGGACACAGGCTGGGTCCAGCGGTTATCTGCCTCTACCTGCTTGTCCCAAGCGTCACGATTGAACTGAAAGATATCCATAGCGAGAGCATAGCCAAGCAACGCGCGAGAAAGAAGCCGCGCGGCATTTACGTCACTGGAAAGCTTACACAACGATCAAGATGGCCTATTCTGTTGCGATAGGTCAGATGTGAGTCCATACAAAATGGAAAATAAATTACAAATTGAACTCTGGAATGGTCGTACCGGTGCCAGTTGGGTACGGCATAACACGTTGCTTGAAACACTGCTCAGAGGACCCGGTTTGCGCTGCCTGGACCAGCTCGACCTGAGGAGTGTTAGCCACGCTCTAGATATCGGTTGTGGCTGTGGCAACCAGACGCTGTCGCTGGCGGAGCGGCTAAGCACAGACGCGAGAGTAACCGGCGTCGACGTGTCTGAACCCATGCTGGCGTTAGCTCGCGACGCTGTTGACCATCTCGGTAGTGATCTCTGCCCCATCGACTTTGTCTGCAAAGATGCTAGTCAGCCGGTCTTCCCAGCTCATCACTTCGATGCCGTGTACTCCCGATTTGGCGTCATGTTTTTTGATGACCCTACCGAGGCGTTCACCCAAATTAGGGCAGCCATGAAACCTGCCTCACCACTTGCTTTTATCTGCTGGCAGGCACCGCAGAAAAACCCGTTTTTTAGCGCCCCCATGCAAGCGGCATTGACCGTATTGCCGGCACCGACCGCACCAGCAGCAGGCGCACCCGGTCCCTTTGCCTTTGCCGATGACAATCGAGTCAATCAAATCCTGACAGACGCAGGCTTCAGTAGCATCGAGATCACCGCACTCAACGAACGACTGAGCGTGGGTGCCGGGGCGCCGTTCGATGAACTATTCAGCGAGCTAATTGAAATAGGTCCGGCATCGGCCCTTATCGCCGAGAGCGATCCCTCGCTAAAAGAGTCGGCCAAGGCGGCAGTCGCCAAAGCGCTTAGGGGGTTTTATGACGAAGAGTCAGGGATGTCATTTGAAGCGAATTTTTGGCTGGTGACCGCGCGTGCATAAAAAGCTATGTAACCGCGGCAAAAACGCCTGATAGCAACCGAGGCATCGTATCGAGCGGCTTGTCCAGGTGGAGTTTTATTACCGACTGCCTCGAACTGATTAGAGCGCGATGGCAGGTCTATTCGAGCGATGCCGGCACCGTTTTCGAAAATAGACTACCGCCATTTGGCAAGGTCCGAGGAAACGCCATCACGGGCCTCAGTCGCATTGCGATTGAAGTCATCGAGCCGCTTGCTTAGTTTAGCGCCGAATGAGATCTGAACCTTAATCCCAAGCAATCGGTCGCGA
>NTKA01000041.1 GCA_002456975.1 Halieaceae bacterium MED-G27 | reverse complement strand
TAGTCGGCCTACCAGAATGCCAGAGCGCTATAAAAAATCTAGCAACATCGCGTCGCTAGCCAACCCAGATATTGAAGTTTTAGGCGCTACCTTGCGGATTGACTATCCGAGGAGCCAGTGGTCTCACGAGACTAGATTGGTCACCGCCACTAGTGGTTGCTGGTTGAATTGCTATGAGACGAAGCATTGTTGCTCCGTCGTTTGAGCCACCAACTCAGCACCGCCTCCTCGACTCGGTACAGTGGGCTATGACCCGGAAATTTAGCGGGATCGTCAGCAGTGCCAGTGATAATCGTAGCAATACCATTACCCGTTTCAGGATCCAATAGGGCATGACTCAGCACGCCGTAAGCTTCACCGAGATGTCCTACCAACAGATTGGGCGCATCGGAAAAGCCCCATGCCTTCGGGTCGATGCGATGCACCGAAAGACCATAGCTCGTCATGAGTCCGTCGATGGCACCCCCAGGCTCCGCTTCGCCTGCACTGAGGCCATTAGTACCGGCGGTATTCAAAGACCATGACGGCGCTAACATCATGGCCACCGAATCGGGTCTGAGATACGGATCGCCATTGACTTCACCTCTGTTGGCAAGGAGTCGCAACAGGGCCGTCAAATCGGCCGCATCCGCCCGGAATCCCCCCTGGGGAGAAAACAAACTTGCATTGCTACCCAGCTGGTAACTACTCAAAAACTGATCCGGATCCTCTAAGTCGTTCATGCCGTAAAAACAGTTCACTGCGTCGCCATCGACCTGGGCGTACCAGGGTCCATCGGGATCCCAATGCCCGTTACTTTCTCGTTTGCGAAATCCAGCGGCTCGTTGATCGCTCGGAACCGAGCATGGATTGAAACTGCCAGACATCCCTAGTGGAGCGACCACCTCGCGTTCCATAAACTGATCAAAGCGCAGTCCAGACACCCGCTCAATAATTTCGGCAATCACCCCAAAATTCAGATTGGCGTACTCGAAATAAATACCGGGCGGTTCATACGGTTGATCGGTCCAGTGCGCACCCTGATCCCAGTAATCACGAGCGGGATCGAAGAAGTTTTTGAGCTCACCCTGCCCCGCGGCGATAAAGTAACGGCCACCATCACGCACTGAGGACGTATGATCAAGAAGCATCCGAAGCGTGATAGCAGTATCAGGAAATTGGGGATTGCGAAGCTGCCAACCGAGGTACTCGGACACGTCGCTATCGAGAGCCAATTCACCCCGCTCGACCAACCGCACGGCACCGATCGCAACCACCAATTTGGATATTGAGGCCACACGTATCTTGTGATCACTGCGTAACGCCTCGATGCCGTCATCACGCCGCTGCGCAAATCCCATGGTAAATGTCTCGGTGACTTTTCCTCGTTCAAGCAACGCCACCTGAATTCCACTGAGCGGCGGGGTTACCTCCGAGCCTTTCACCAACGCCGCCAATTCAGCATCGGCGCTTACGGTATTCGCCAGCGTCATTATGACCAACGTCAAAAAAGCTAAAAGAATTCGCATAGGTAATCTCGGTCCCAGTGACACATGAGCCTAGCAGTGATGCCATCAAAGAAAAAAGCCCCTACTGAGCGCTATAAATAATCGGAAATCGCACCGACTAACGCCTCTGAACCAGGAATCAACACACACCCCCGGGAAGTCTCTGCGCATCAAATAGTTGAGGTATTATCAGGCGCGCACGCTACGTGAAGGCCAATGCCCATGCGCCATCCTCGAATCCTTGTAATAGCTGTATTGTCCTTGTCTCTCAGTTGCACCGCTGATAACTGGGAGTGTCGGATTGACAAACAGCTCGCAGATTATCAGAGCTCTCAACCCGGCCTAGCCTTGCGAATCATCGAGGGTGACGATGTCGTGTTCGAACGAACCCTTGGTTTTGCCATCGCAGACACCCAGATCCCCGTCGCCGCGAATACCAACTTCCGACTGGCATCGATCACAAAACATTTCACCGCGCTCTCTATCCTGCTACTGATCGACGAGGGCAGGCTCGAATTCGATACCCGTCTCGCATCGCTCATCCCCGAGTTCCCAAGCTACGCAGAAGACATCACCATCAGGCAGCTGCTCCAGCACCAAGCAGGCCTACCCGACTACGAACCCCTAGTGCCAGATGGCACCGTCCCCAGAGTGCGAGATCGTGAAGTTGTTGATTTGCTGACCCAACAAGGGTCGCTCGATTTTGCTCCTGGCTCACAGTACTACTACAGCAACTCGGCCTATGCCGTCCTCGCGATCATCGTTGAAGAGATCTCAGGATTAACCTTTGAGGAATTTTTGAAAAAACGCATCTTTCAGCCCTCCAGCATGAACCATACGGTCGCGCTAGTGGAGGGCATTAATACGGTGCCCTCTCGAGCGATGGGACATACCGTCGAGAACGGCAACATCGAAGAAACCGACCAGTCCGACTTCAGTGCGGTTCTCGGTGATGGCGGCATCTATTCCTCGCTCCAGGGGCTAACTGCTTGGGCGCAGCAAGACTTCGGCAAACAGCTGCTATCGCCAGCGAGCTATGAAGCGATCTTTATCCCTGACAGGGAAAACTATGGATTGGGCTGGCGAATCGATGAGTTCTCAGGCCAGGTCCGCTATCACCACAGCGGCAGTACCCGAGGTTTTCGAAACTTTATCGCCCACCTACCTGAATCCGACATCACATTAATATTACTCAGTAATCGCGGTGCACCCGACGTAAAGCCGCTCGGTGAAGCGATACTCGATGAGTACTTGAAACACCGAGCTTCGAAATAACAAAAAACAGGATCGTTTCTACAGCGATCGACTGATCAAACTTCGCTACTGCTCGGCACTCACCCTTGAGAAGAAATCGGTAATCAACGGCCACGACCAGCTCAACCCGTAGACGTGACCCATTGCGCGCCGACAGTCGAGTACGGGCGGCCACTCGCTATCAGCGGCACAACCCGACCATGCGCGACACTCGAGCTCGTCGACACCGACATCGAAGGGCGTGGCCGAACTGGTCACATCGCAGCCTGCCGCTTCTGCCCATACCTTGGTGACGGAGGTTGCAGAGGCGTAATAAAAAACATCGCCGTCGGTGGTGGTAGTGAATCGCTCATCACCCCAGGCCCCGGGCGGGACGGTTCGGTCATTTGTGCCGGTAATCAGCAGTGCTGGCTTCCCACCGGTACTAGCGGGAGGCTCAAGATGGCCGCGGTGAGGCAGCCCCGTAAGCGAGGCAGTGGCGGCAAACACCTCCGCACCCTTGCTGTCCCTAACCAGATCCCAGGTAAACATGCCGCCATTTGAACCTCCTACAGCAAACACCCTATCCGGATCGATGCAGAGGTTATTGCTAACCTCCTCTACCAGGTCGAGAGCAAACTCAATATCGTTATCCAAGCAATGAGTCCAGGAACAGGTATTCGCAGCGACACCACTGCAAGATCCATAAGTATAGGTTGGCGTAGCCGACGCATCACAAATCTCCGCGGTATCGCCCGCCACCAACGAATTAACACCATCACCATCGAGACCTGTGCTGGAGCCACTGAACGACCACGATGCATAGTTGAAATCAGGCTCACCCGGCCCCAAACCCACTGGCGCGACGGTAATTAGCCCGGTTTGATCTAGGTTGCTGCGAACCGCGGCATTACCCAAAAATTCATCTTCATCACCGCCCCAACCGTGAAACGCGACGATCAATGGCGTGTGAATCGATGGATCGTAATTGGCGGGCACATGCACTCTAAATCGACGGGTAAAGCCGTTTCGAGTCATGCTGTAAACGCCAGACTCCCACTGATCAGCAGGGCAAAGCGAGCCCTGCTCATCACTCGATGAGCGCAAAGCCAAAGCGCCGACCATAGCAGTCGATAACGAAGATCTCTTCTCGTCATCGGACTGGTGAGCATCAGCGAGCCCTGGCGATGGGAGAGCAGGCAGCAAAAGAAGCAAAGCAGCCTGCTTGCAACGGGCGAGGTTGAGTTGATTACCCAAGGCACTGCTGAGGAACTCGATCCGCTCAGCAAGTTGCCCTTTTCGACGCCGCATCGATACGCACTCAAACTCGATCACGCCACCGCCACTCTTAAAATAGTTCGCCCTACTCTTCAAGGGATACACTCCAAGCTACGCTCATTGGGTTGCCTCGAAAATTAGCCACGCAGGCAGACCATACACGCGTTCGCTGGGAACTATGGCTGCTGTTGGATTTGATGGAGAGCTCGTCCCGATGGCATTAGTTGCCGTCAGCGTGCAGGTATAGGCCGTATCATTATCTAGACCACTCACCACTATCGGAGAGGTTGCAGCGCTTGCCACATAGACGCTAATACCATCGGTGCAAGTCGCGGTGTATTGCGTAATGGGTGAACCGCCATCACTACTCGGGATAACGTACAGATAAATCGCACCATCAATGGCATCGACCCAAATGTTGTCGAGAACTGCAGGCGCTTGCGCTGCAAATACCTCTTGGTAAGCGAGCAAAAAATCGACCCTAGGGCCGCTATTACCATGCGAATCAGTCACTATCGGCGAAACCGAAGCCACCGCATCCAAAATATCCGCAATCGGAACTTCATTATTTAATGCCTGCGCAAGCAACGCGATACCCCCGGTTACATGGGGTGCCGCCATGGAAGTACCCGTTTTTGTCGTAGACCCGCCCCCCAAATTAGCGGCCACAATTGAAACTCCAGGTGCGAAAAAATCAACAAAAGGACTGGAATTACTAAAGCTCGCAACCACATCGCTGTCGTTGGTGGCGCCCACGGCAATGGTATTCGACAAACAGGCAGGCATAGGCAGTTCATTAACCTTAGAGTCGTTCATGGCTGATACCACAACCTCGGTTCCCTGCGACCTGAGGTTTTCAACCGCCAAATAGGCCGCCTGCATCCAAGACGCAGAGTTATCGCAAGCGCCAGCATAAGAACTCCATGTTCCCAGGCTCATGTTCACAGCGGTCAAATTCAAATTCTGACCGTAAAGCCAATCCAAGGCGGCAGTTTGATCAGAGAAGCTATAAAAACTATTGCTACTGTCGAGCGTTTTGACGGCGATAATTTCGACATCGGGAGCGACACCCGGACTCGAGCCATTGCCTGCACAGATTCCAGCGACATGAGTACCGTGACCATGATCATCCACCGCACTACTAGCACCTGACTGATCTGATGAGCCATCTGGACAGCAATCGCCATCAGGGTTGTAACAAAAGCAAACTTCGGCTGTGATGCGATTGGCAAAGTCAGGATGATCGAGATCTATCCCGCTATCGACAATCGCAACTCGCAGGCCGTCTCCTGTGAACCCTAAACCATGAAGTTCTTCGGCACCGACTATGTCGCGACTATCACTCAGACCCCCAGAGCCCGAGCTAGCGGTGAGACCCGGGTCTCCACCACCGCTGACTTCCGCAGACACTGTGATATCAGAAAAGTCCGATACTAAAGGTCGACGATTACCGCGGTTATCCGATTCAAGACTCTGAAACCTTGACACCGGCATCCAAAATGTTATCGCCGGAATATGGCGATACTGATGAACTATGTCCCCGTCAGCCACATTCAAAGCGAGCCTAATTGCACTCTGGCGTTGGGCGACCAATTCCAATCCTGATTTGCTAACTGGGTTTGGCTGGGACTTACGAGAGCGAATAGCCGTAACAAGCACCTTTTCAACACCCTCAGACACTTGCAGACGCCAGCCTGCGTCTTTATCAGCAGTGCTGGCGAATCCCGGAAATGTCCACACACCCGTAACTGCAACGACAGCACCCAGAAAAACGGCACGAAAATGCGCTAAACACACATTGCTACATGCATCAGACCTTGAACGCATGATTTCACTATGTGCTTAAGATGATGAAGTTGCAACCGAGAGCGACGTCGTGACAGGTTGTTGCGGGTCTGCGGCCCAAAAAAAAGGGAAACTGCGAGAAAAAGGCAAAGAAAATTCCCCACTCGGAGACCTGACCGGACAGCCTCTGGGGAAGGCGAGCCGTCCTGTTTGCAGTCAGCGATGACGAATACAAGCCCAAACCACACGGAACATGAGTTTGGTGGAGCTAGGCGGGATCGAACCACCGACCTCAACACTGCCAGTGTAGATGTGGAGTTAACGAGCAGTGCGACATTGCACAGCGCTACACACGGTTGCGCAAAATTGCGCATCAGAAAGTACGCTTAATCCACAAGGGCGATGGACGCGGCTAGACAGCGACATAGATTCCGTTCTTATCAAAAAACAATTTGGCGGCCACGTAGACTTGTGAGGACAGCGCAGAGCATTGTCAACGCAATGATTGACCGGGATATGGTTGATGCGATCAGCGCGGACGCCATGCTTGTAGAGCGACAATGCGAAGCATGGACGGTTTATCCAGTAAGCCAGGCGCGATTTACGCGCCAGATCGATAAACAGAAAGCGAAAGCGCTAGCGGCCTTGCCAGAATTGGCAGAGAGTTGGCGAAAGGTATTTTCGCAAATCTCGCGACGTTGAAACCTTGTAAGACCTTTAGGGGTTCTCAGCGAAGTTTACCTAAGGTGCCCTAGCGAAAATGCCTCGGCCACAACCTATTTTCTTGCCCAAATCTTTCGCCTAGCGCGCCAAACAAACTGCGAAAGTATTCGGTCAATTAACGCAATCCATCCCGTAGAACGGGTTTGGAGTGCCGCAAAAGCAAATAGAGACCAAGTCGGCCCGCACAAACCGCGCTGGTACGTTCGCTCTAACTGGAAACAGATGCTTGCGCAGCTGCAATCTTTGCGACGGGAACCCGGTATGGGCTGCAGCTAACATAATCTAGGCCCAGGTCATGAAATATACGGACAGAAACTGGATCCCCGCCATGCTCGCCGCACACCCCGTATTTGATACCTTTTACGGCGGCACTGCTGTCTTCTATAGCAGTCTTGATGAGGCGCGACACTGATCGCTGATCTAAGGAAACAAAAGGATCTGTCTCCACGATTTTTTTCTCGAGATACTCTGGGATAAACTTTGCGACGTCATCCCTAGAAAAACCGTAAGTCATTTGCGTCAGATCATTAGTCCCAAAGCTCATGAATTCCACGGAACTGGCAAGTCGATCCGCACCAAGGCAAGCACGAGGCGTTTCCATCATTGTTCCGACTTTGTAGGGCACCGAAACACCCCTGTCCTGAATGATCTCCAAGGCAGCCGTTTCTATGATTTTTGTGATGTATCGAATTTCCCGGACATTTATAACGAGTGGAATCATGATTTCTGGAAGCGGTTTCATCCCAGCCAATTTCGCATCGATCGCTGCGCTGGTAATGGCTTTTACCTGCATTTCAGTGATCTCTGGATGCACGATCGAAAGTCGGCACCCTCGAAAACCTAGCATGGGATTGACTTCGGATAGATGTTGTAGCGACTCGTGAATCTCTGCAGGTGATTTCTTTAATCTTGCTGCCAAGCCTTCTATTTCAGCTCTATCATGAGGAAGGAACTCATGCAGCGGCGGGTCGAGCAAGCGAATATTGACCGGAAATCCCTGCATGACCTCAAACAGAGCAAGAATGTCCTCTTTCTGAAAGTGGAAAAGTTGATCCAGAAAGTGCTGCTTCTCTTTTCGACCACTGGCCAGAATCATGCCTCTCATAAAATCAATACGATCTTCCTGAAAAAACATGTGCTCAGTGCGGCATAGGCCGATGCCTTCGGCCCCCATCTCTCGAGCTTTAGAGGCGTCTTCGGGGGTTTCCGCGTTGGCTCGCACCTTTAGCCGCCGATATTTATCCGCCCAGGTCAAGAGTGTCATGAAGTCGTCGCTAGATGAGGCTTCGGTCTTCGGGATGTCACCGAGCATAACCTCACCGGTGGATCCGTCCAATGTAATGAGATCCATACGTTGAATCTGATGCCCGTCATCGGTAGTGACAACACCTTCTTTGTAGTTCAACGTTAATGACCCACAGCCGGTGATAGCGCAGACGCCCATTCCTCGGGCAACAACAGCCGCGTGGGAAGTCATTCCTCCCAGCTCGGTCAAGATACCTTCTGCGACTTTCATGCCATGGATATCTTCAGGTGTTGTTTCGCGCCTGACCAAAATCGCAGGTTTTCCGGATGCAGCGACATCAACCGCCTCGTCAGCGGAAAACACAACATGGCCAGTGGCACCACCAGGGCTGGCAGGCAACCCCGTTGCAACGATGTTTTTCTTCTGCGTGGGGTCAACCATCGGATGCAGGAACGATTCGACGTGCTCGGGTGCAACTCTAAGAAGCGCATCCTTTTCGTCAATTAGACCCTCTCTTACCATATCCACTGCGATTTTGATTGATGCGCGACCAGTACGTTTCCCATGGCGCGTCTGCAGCATATAGAACTTGCCGTCTTGCACAGTGAATTCAAGATCCTGCATATCACGATAGTGGCTCTCGAGTAGTTTCTGGGTCTGGTACAACTCGCTGTAGACCTCAGGCATTCGCTCTTCAAGCGCACTAATTGGCTCAGGCGTCCGTACTCCGGCAACAACATCTTCCCCCGCCGCGTTCGCCAGGAACTCGCCAAAAAACGCTGCTTCGCCTGTTGAAGGATTTCTTGTAAAGGCCACGCCGGAACCTGACGTTTCGCCGAAGTTTCCAAACACCATCGCCTGCACACAAACGGCTGTCCCCATGTTTTCAGGTATGTTGTGCATTTCACGGTAGAAAATTGCTCTCGGCGTATTCCAGGATCGAAAAACAGCTTCGATGGCCCCCTTAAGCTGTTCATGCGGATCTTGAGGAAATGTCACCAGTGACTTGTAAGAGATAATGATTGCCTGCCAATCGGTGGCAGTCATTTCTGTGTCGGTTTTTTTTCCATGCGCCGCTTTGTATTCATCAAGTAGCGCACCAAAGTGTTCGCCATCTACACCCATGACCACATTGGCGTACATCTGGATAAATCTCCGATAGGAATCATAGGCAAAGCGAGGGTTGTTGGTTTTCTTCGCGAGCCCCTCTGCAATTTCGTCATTCATTCCAAGATTTAGAATAGTGTCCATCATGCCGGGCATTGACACGGGTGCGCCGGACCTAACTGAGAAGAGCAAGGGGTTTTCGGGATCGCCAAATCTAGAGTCCATTCGGTTTTCCACTAGATTCATTGCAACGTTGTACTCGGCAACGAGGTTGGCAGGCATCACATTGCCCGCCTGAAAATATTCTCTGCATGTGGAGGTTGTGACAACAAAGCCGTAAGGGACAGGAAGCCCTAGGCTGGTCATCTCACATAGATTGGCGCCCTTTCCACCAAGTAGTTCACGATCATCTCGGCTGCCCTCATTGAACAGATAGACTCTTTTGGCCATGGAATCTCCGTAGAAGGTTGTTGCTTAGATTTATGTATTGTGGATAAAAACCGCGATCTAGTAATTCAGAAAAGGATTTGATGAGGCGTCACGGCGTATTTGCGCAACCTGTGACAAATCAACGGGTTTGAATCTCTTCATGGCGGCACTCCAAGTACACAACACTGTTAGGTTGTGCCGCACCGTCGTGACCCCCCGTAGCATAAGGGTTTGGTGGAGCTAGGCGGGATCGAACCGCCGACCTCAACACTGCCAGTGTTGCGCTCTCCCAGCTGAGCTATAGCCCCAAATCGAGAGACGCGAGGCTACGGCTTCACCGTATCGGTGTCAAGCCAAATACCCTTCTGCTAAGCTTGTTATCCTACTTATCTGGGGCTCTCATACAATGTTTGGACAAGGCTTATTGGCGCTGGTGGGCGCGGTATTTTTTGGACTTGGTGTGGTCTGTTTATACGATCCCGAAATCCCGGCACAGTGGTCCGGACTCTTTATTGCCACCCACGATGCCTATGCTGAGCTGGCGGCCATGTACGGCGGCCTTCAGATCGCTATCGGCTCGATATTATTCGCCTCAGCGATGATCCGCGAGTATCTCAAGGCGGGCCTGTGGCTCATGTTTATTATCGTAGGCTATATCGGAGCGGCGCGAGCGAGCGTAGTTTTCCGCGACTTCAGCTCGAGCTTCAATGTTGCTGATCAACAGCTCGGCATTGAGATGACGTCCAGTTTTACCTCTTACACCTGGGGAGTTCTGGCATTCGAGGTAGTCGTAACCATCCTAGCGCTGATCGCCCTACTCAACCGGCCACGGACTTAGAACTTTAGCTGGGCTTCACTCAAGGGATAGCGCCGCGTATTCCTTTTCGAGCCGCTTAGCACCCTTTTTCGAGACACCACCAAGCACCTCGATGGCCTGCCGGAGCCGGGCACGCGTCAGATCAGGCCCCAAAATGGCCATTGAGTCTGGTATCGAATAGGCACTGGTTTTTCCTGAAATCGCGACAAAAAGAGGTGCGAATAACGTCTTGGGCTTTAACGCCATGGCATCCGCCAAAGCTTTCAGGCTCGCGAACAGGGCGCCCCGCTCCCAGTCTTGCTGTGCTTCAAGTCGCCATAATACGAACTGTAGGCGTTTCACCAGCTCTTCCGATGAATCCGCTGTACCTTCAAACGCCTCGGCAGTGACAGCCACCTCTCCTGACATCAAGTAGGCTGACAGCGGCACAAAATCCGACAGTACCTCCATGCGGCCCTGCGCGTGGGGCAATATCTTTTCGAGGGTTTGGTCATTCCACAGCCATTGCTTCAGCCGCTCTGCCAGGGCGTCGATATCGAGTGATTCTCGCATCCACAAACCGTTCAGCCACTTGAGTTTCTCGACATCAAAAATTGGCCCGCCCAAAGAGACACGGTCTATATCAAAAGCGGCCTGCATCTCGGCGAGTGAAAACTTTTCCTGCTCATCGGGCATTGACCAGCCCATGCGACCCAGATAATTCACCAAGGCCTCAGGCAAATAGCCCATGCGCTGGTAATACAGAATGCTGGTTGGGTTCTTTCGCTTTGAGAGCTTCGATTTGTCAGGGTTGCGCAGTAGCGGCATGTGGCAGAGCTCGGGCATATCCCAGCCAAAGTACTGATACAGCAACTGATGCTTGGGCGCTGAATTTAGCCATTCTTCACCACGGATAACATGCGTAATTTGCATCAGATGATCGTCGACGACGTTGGCTAGGTGATACGTGGGCATGCCATCTGATTTAAGAAGAATCTGCGCATCGACCATGCTCCAATCGAGCTCAATGGCGCCGCGCAGGCGATCATTGATAGTGCAGACACCCTCTGATTCAGGGACTCGCATTCGGATCACAAAAGGCGCATCTTGCGCCTTGCGCTGCTCGGCTTCTCCAGAATCGAGCTCCAGATCAGAGGGTTTCAGAGCGGTAGCGAGCCCCTGGCTACGCCGCGCCTCACGAAGCGCCTCGAGTTCTTCCGGTGTTCGGTAACAGACAAATGCATCACCCTGCTCGACCAACTGCAAGGCATATTGACCGTAGAGATCTTTGCGCTCGCTCTGACGATAAGGTCCAAAGTCGCCACCCACCTCGGGACCCTCGTCCCAGTCGAGACCCAACCAACGCAATGAGTCGAGAATCATTTGCTCGGCATGAGCGGTGCTCCGAGATTGATCAGTATCCTCGATGCGCAGAATGAACTGCCCCCCATACGCGTGGGCAAAACAACGATTGAACAAAGCCATGTAGGCGGTACCAACATGAGGATCGCCTGTGGGTGAAGGAGCGACACGGGTGCGGACAGTCATGAAAAATTCTGCGTATTTGGAAAGGGGTCAAGTCTACCAGAGTCGCTTGAGCCGATGGATAGTCAGCGCTGATATTCAGCTCCCTCTTGGCGTAGTCACCGAGGGCAAAAGTTAGGTAGGATGCGTCTAACTAAAAGAGCAAGAAAAAATCATGCGTGTTTATCGATCTTTGATCATTGCAGCGTGTCTGGGTGCGCTGCTGAGTGCTTGCGGGACGGGCGAAAGTAACGTCGCCGCAGGTAATAAAACTGGGTTCTTACATTACGGCAACGGCGCCGAGCCTCAGGGCCTGGATCCGCATGTGGTGACGGGAGTACCCGAAAGCCATATCGTTAGGGCGCTATTCGAAGGGCTGGCGGTGAAGAACCCAATCACTCTTGAATCCGAGCCCGGTGTTGCCGAGCGATGGGCCATCTCTGAAGACGGTAGGGTCTATACGTTTTATATCAATCCTGAAGCCAAGTGGAGCAACGGCGAGGCGATGACCGCATCTGACTACGTGTGGTCGTGGAATCGTGCCCTCCATCCAGATACCGGCTCGCTATACGCCTACATGCTTTACCCCATTGTTAACTCTGAGGCGTATTCAAAGCGCGAGATTACCGACTTTGGCAAAGTGGGTGTCAAAGCGCTCGATGACCTGACACTGCAGGTAACATTGAATGAGCCTACACCCTACTTTCTACAGTTAATGGATCACTACAGTACCTTCGCTGTTCACCCAGAGACCTTACTTAAACACGGGAAAATGACCGATCGCTATACGCCTTGGACCCGGGTAGGCAATATGGTCAGTAACGGCCCATTTACTCTAGAAGAGTGGTCGCTCAACCGGCGCATTATTGTTGAAAAAAGTGATCACTACTGGGATCGAGACAACGTTTCACTCAATGGCGTCTACTTTTACCCCACCGAGAATCTAGTCAGCGAAGAACGAATGTTTCGGGCAGAGCAGTTGCACTTCACGCAAACTGTTCCGCTGGACAAAATTCCGGCCTACCGAGAGCGTGAGAATTCTCCCTACGTTCAGGCACCCTATCTCGGAACGTATTACTACCTCATTAATACCGATCGCCCACCCGTTGATGATGCGCGCGTGCGCAAAGCCCTCTCCTTCGCACTCGATCGCGACAAACTTACCAACACGGTCCTGCAAAACACGGCTATTCCTGCCTACAGCATCACGCCACCCAATACGTTGGGTTACTACCCACCGAAACTGTTTGAATACGATATTGAAGAGGCGCGTCGGCTCTTAGCCGAAGCGGGCTACCCTAATGGCGAGGGCTGGCCTGGACTCGAAATCGTCTACAACACGCAGGAAGCGCACCGAAAAGTCGCGGTAGCTATCCAGCAGATGTGGAAAGAGGCACTCAATATCGACATCACTATCTCGAATCAGGAATGGAAGGTGTACTTGAACACGATATCGCAACGACAATTCCAGGTTGCGCGGCGTGGATGGATTGGTGATTACGTGGACGCCAATAACTTTCTCGACTTGTTTCTCACCGATGGCGGTAACAACAACACCGGGTACTCGGACCCAGTCTTCGACGACATTATTTTGAATCGCGCACCAAAGGCAAAGTCGCGGGAAGAGCGTTATCAGCTATTTTATGAGGCTGAAACAATGCTGCTCGAAGAGATGCCGTTTATTCCGATTTACACCTACACCAGCAAGCACTTAGTACACCCAAGCGTTGAGGGTATTTATCCTAATTTGATGGATTCGTTGAATCTGAAATACGTCAAGTTGGACCCTGAGCGCAGTCTCGACACGGAGTAACAGCGTGGGACGATTTATTTTTTGGCGACTCATTCAGGCGATCCCCGTTATCTTCGCCGTTATCACCGTCACGTTTTTTCTGGTGCGCTCGGCGCCCGGGGGCCCTTTTGATAGTGAAAAAGCGGTTCTACCCGAGGTAAAGCGAGCTCTGGAGGCGCAGTACAAACTGGACCTTCCGCTGCATGAGCAGTACTTCGCCTATCTGGGCGATTTAGCCAGCGGCGATCTGGGACCATCGTTCAAATACCCCGGTCGTAGCGTCAACGAGATTTTGGGCAGCGGGCTTCCCGTAACCGCAGAGCTTGGCTTCTATGCCTTATGCTTCGCGCTGATGCTCGGTGTCTTTGCTGGGGTGTTCGCAGCGCTCAAACCCAACACCAAGCAGGACTACATCCCGATGGGGGTGGCGATGATTGGTATCTGCATGCCGTCTTTCTTGCTCGGACCGCTACTTGTGCTTGTGTTTGGCATCCAATTGGAATGGCTACCCATCGCGGGCTGGGGTGATCTGCCCGGCGATAAGTTGCTCCCCTCAATCACCTTAGGCTCGGCCTACGCGGCCTACATTGCGCGCTTGAGTCGAGCTGGCATGCTCGAAATTCTCTCGCAAGACTACATCAGAACCGCGAGAGCCAAAGGCTTACCCGAGTGGCGGGTAGTGACTCAGCACGCTTTGAGGGGTGGTTTAATACCAGTGATCGCATTCTTAGGCCCTGCGTTCGCCGGTTTATTGGCTGGGTCATTCGTCGTAGAAACCATTTTCCAGATCCCAGGCCTAGGTCGCTTCTATGTTCAAGCAGCATTTAACCGCGACTACACCATGATCCTCGGTACTACCGTATTCCTGTCGACGCTGATAGTACTATTCAATCTCATTAGCGACGTTTTAGCCGCGTGGCTTAATCCCCGCTTGCGGGCCCAATTTAGTCGAGGTAACAGCTGATGACCGAATCGACTGCTCCGCTTCTCCTCGAGGCCGAGGATGGCTCATCGCTCTGGCAGGATGCCTGGTTGCGTCTCCGGAAAAACAAAGCTGCAGCGGTCGGCGGCGCCGTGCTCCTGGCGATGGTTGTTATCGCCATTCTGACGCCTTGGCTTGCGCCTTATAGCTACGAGGCACAGAACCTAGACCTAGGAGCGTCCCCGCCTTCTGCGGCCCACTGGTTAGGTACCGATGTATTCGGCCGCGATCTACTGACGCAAATTATGTATGGCGGGCGAATTTCACTGGCAGTTGGTTTCATTGCGACCGCCGTAGCTTTGGTGATTGGCGTTACCTGGGGCGCTGTTGCAGGCTATGTCGGAGGACGTGTCGACTCGGTCATGATGCGTTTTGTCGACATTCTCTACGCACTACCCTTCATGATTTTCATCATTCTTCTGATGGTGGTATTTGGCCGAAATATTCTCTTGTTGTTTCTGGCTATTGGCGCCGTCGAGTGGCTCACCATGGCCCGAATCATGCGGACGCAAGTGCAATCTCTGCGGCAGCAGGAATTTGTCGAGGCCGCGGTATCGCTAGGACTGCCGCCCTCGGCCATCATCTTTAAGCACATCGTTCCCAATGCGATTGGCCCCATCATTGTTTACACCACCTTAACAATTCCCAGCGTGATGCTACTCGAGGCATTTTTAAGCTTTTTGGGTCTGGGTATTCAGCCACCCCAGACTTCGTGGGGACTGCTCATTAGCTACGGTGCCGAGACCATGGAAGAGTATCCCTGGCTACTCATCTTCCCCGGACTCGCATTAACGATCACCCTGTTTTCATTGAACTTTTTAGGTGATGGATTGCGCGATGCGCTCGACGTGCGAGGTTCGAAGGACTGACCTATGAGTTTATTACGCGTTGAAAATTTAAGTATCAGCTTCGTCACCCGAAACGGCACGACCCAAGCGGTCGATCAGGTTAGTTTTGCCGTCGACAATAACAGTATTACCGCCATTATCGGTGAGAGCGGCTCGGGTAAGTCGGTTTCCTGCTATGCCCTCCTGGGCCTGATTCCACAACCGCCAGGCCGCATCGATGGCGGTACCGCACTCTTCGAGGGTGACGACCTACTGGCAATGAGCGAGTCGGAACTGCGTGGTATTCGGGGCTCGGATATTGCCATGATCTTTCAAGATCCGATGACCTGCCTGAATCCCTACATGCGAATCGGTGAACAGCTGATCGAGCCCTTACTGGTTCACGGTGCTGCAGACCGTAGCGATGCCGAAGCCAGAGCGATGGCTTTACTCGACGAAGTCGGCATTCAGGATCCCACAGCCGCCATGCGTGCCTTTCCCTTTGAGTTCTCGGGCGGAATGCGTCAGCGGGTAATGATCGCCATGGCCCTGATAACCGAACCTAAACTTCTGATTGCCGATGAGCCGACCACGGCACTCGATGTCACGATTCAGGCGCAAATTCTGAAGCTAATTAAGGAGCTACAGGAAAAGCGAGACATCGGTGTCTTGTTTATTAGTCACGATCTCGCGGTAGTCTCAGATATTGCCGATCATATTGTGGTGATGGAGAAAGGACAGGTGGTTGAGCAGGGGTCGCCCACGGCTATTTTTGACAATGCCCAACACGAGTACACCCAAAAGTTACTGAGCGCGATACCAACCGGGCAAGCGGCCGCCAATGATGATGCTGCCGATACACTTATTGAGGTGAATAACCTTAAGACCTACTTCTACTCTGAAAGCTCACCCGAGCCCATTAAGGCCGTCGATGATGTGTCGCTGACTATCAATCGCGGTGAGGTGCTCGGCTTGGTGGGTGAATCGGGTAGCGGTAAATCGACCTTCGGTCGCTCGCTTTTGCGACTCACGCCAATAACAGACGGTGCGATCAGTTTCGACGGCGTCGATATGCGCGGCTTAGAGAAAAACAATCTTAAAAATATGCGACGGCGGATGCAGATGATCTTTCAGGATCCCTATGCGTCGCTCAACCCCAGAATGACGGTTTACGACACGCTCGCTGAGCCTTTGTTACTGCACAAGGTGGTATCGAAGGCAGATCTCGATGCTGCCATTAGGGCGCTGATGGACGATGTAGGACTTGCCCGAGCGTTTGCCAAGAAGTACCCCCACGAGTTCTCGGGTGGTCAGCGACAACGAATTGCGATCGGTCGCGCCCTCGCCACAAAACCTGAATTCATTGTGGCTGATGAACCCGTATCGGCACTCGACGTAACCATTCAAGCGCAGATATTGGACCTGTTGAAAGCACTTAAGGACGAATACGGCCTCACCATGCTGTTTGTCTCGCATGACCTCGCCGTTATCCAGCAGATTGCGGATCGCGTAGCGGTTTTATATCGCGGCGAACTCGAGGAAGTCGGACCAACTGCTCAGGTTTTTGACACACCAACACGCGATTACACCAAGCGACTGCTGGCAGCTATCCCAGGGACTATTAGACTCGCAAGTTGATTCCAGATCAGCTAAAGCGTCGATCACCTGCGGAGCAAACCAGGGGCTCGCTCTCGGTTACGGCATAATTCGATGTCAGAATATTGCTGACGAAACGCCAACTCGA
>NTKA01000040.1 GCA_002456975.1 Halieaceae bacterium MED-G27 | reverse complement strand
TAAGATAACGGCTCCGACTAGCACCATCAGTACGACGCCGGTTAGCCACCACGGCACACCCGCATTATCGGTAAGCACCTGAGCGACCGAGTTGGACTGAACCGTATTCGCAAGCCCAAAACCGGCTGTGGCGCCAAACAAGGCAAACGCAAAGGCTAAGCCTGTAGCGAAGCGGCCGTAACGCTCACCCAGGCCGTTTCGGATGTAGTACATAGGGCCACCGCTGTAGCCGCCTAGCTCGTCTTGCTCGCGGTAGCGAACCGCGAGTACTCCTTCCGCATACTTCGTGGCCATGCCGAATAGCGCTGTGATCCACATCCAGAACAGCGCTCCCGGACCACCCAAGGTGATCGCTGTGGCAACACCCGCGATATTACCCGTACCAATGGTTGCTGAGAGTGAGGTCATCAGTGCCTTGAACGGCACAATGTCGCCATCGCCGCGCCCATGCACTCCAGAAAACAGTAACGATATCGCCCGCGGAATTTTGCGCAGTGTCATCAAACTGAGGCCTAGAGTGAGGTAAATACCTGTACCCAACAGCAGGATCAGCATGGGAGGACCCCAGGCAATCGCGTTGATTTCAGTGATGATGGTTTCCAACATGAGGCGACCTCTTTACATGGTTGTCTGTTTTTCTGATTAACGCCGTTTTTCGACCGATCGCGAGATCGAGTCAACATGGGGAAAAATACCGAATACCCCACCGGTATGCACGAAGATGATGTCATCGATATCGGAGACTAAGGCATCACTAGCGATATCCGAGATCAAACCGTGAAACGCCTTACCAGTGTAGACCGGATCCAACACTACCCCCTCTAACGCAGCAAGCTCAGCGATAGTATCGAAAACCTCAGTATCGGCACGCCCATAGCCGGGGCCGATATAAGCGTCATTAGTTTCAGCCGCGATCTCTAACGAAGGCAATTGTGGATAGGCACGCTGCGCGTTAACCCAATCCGCTTTTGCCTTGTCCACGAAATACGCCTCATCGTCACAAACAGCGTAACTAAGCACCTGGGCTGGACACTGATGTAGCGCCACGCCCGCATTCAAACCCGCTTGAGTGCCCCCAGAGCCAGTGGCATGAACAATGAGCGCTCGATCAATGCCACGGACGCGCATATCGTTTTTGAGCTCCTCGACAGCGGCAATGTAACCCCAGATACCCACCTCATCGCTGCCCCCAATGGGAATGACCATAGCCTTGTCGCCACGAACAGCCCATCGCGATTCCACCTCAGCAAGGTGCTCACTCATCTCGTCACCGGTCGTACGCTTTGAAACAAAGGTGATTTCCGCGTTTAACAGTTCGCTCAATAAGTAATTACCCGACAACTCGTCGCCGTCACTCCGCAATAACAGCTCGCACTTCATGCCGAGCTGCGCCGCAACCGCCGCGGTAGCGCGGCAATGGTTGCTCTGGAGTGCGCCTGCGGTAATCAGGCCATGACACCCCCTCGCCCGTGCCTCAGCGGCAATGAACTCGAGTTTTCGAACCTTATTGCCCGTCAGTAACGCACCGGTGAAATCGTCACGTTTACACCATATTTTGCGGCCACTCCCCCAACGCTCGGTTGCTCTGGGCAGAAGATCGAGTGGTGTGGGTAGCTGAGCTAAACGCTCACGTGCTGGGTAATACCAGTCGATGTCAGGCACCTAACGTTTTGATAGTGCCTTTCGGCAATACAGCAGTCACGTGCGTTCGCTGAAACTTCAGATCAACCTTTTCCGCCACATTGATAACCACATAAAGATCGGAGAGTTTCACGATTTTTCCCATCAACCCCGACGACAGTAATATTTCATCACCCTGATTGAGGCTATTGATCAGTTCCGAGTGTTCCTTTTGGCGCTTACGCTGAGGCCTGATCGTCGTGAAATACATAAAGACAAACAGTCCAACCATCATCAATAGTAGGAACGTCGGATCGCCTCCCTGAGTCTGACTCCCACTCTGCGCATATGCTGAACTAATAAACATAAATTACCTCAAAATCAGTATCTTAAAAGATTTACTTCAAAATTGATGACACGAAATCGATAGTTACCGGAGCGTGATCAGAAAAACGCTCATCTCGGTAAATGGCAAAGTCAGTCGCTGATCCAGCCAGCCCCGGTGTCACAAGCATATAATCTAGGCGCCAGCCTACATTATTAGCCCATGCCTGCCCACGGTTAGACCACCAAGTATAGAGATCAGGCTCCTCGGTCATCTGTCGAAATACGTCGACATACCCAAGATTTTTGTAGATGCGATCCAGCCAGTCGCGTTCGTGGGGAAGGAAACCCGAGTTTTTCTGGTTTGTACGCCAATTCTTGATATCGAGGTTTTGATAGCAGGTATTCCAGTCGGCACATAAAATGAATTCCCTATCCTCCTCCAACAATGCCTCAAGGTGGGGATAGAAGTGCTCCATGAATATGTCTTTGCGGCCTTGTGCCGCCTCATTACTACTACCAGAGGGCACATAAAGCGACACCACACTGTGATTATCAAAATCAGCGCGCAGATAGCGACCTTCTGAGTCGACCGGTTCCCAGCCTACCTTGGTTTGAATCGCCGACGGTTCCTCCTTGGAATACAATGCTGTGCCGCTGTAGCCCTTTCGCTCCGCGTCGTTATAAAAACAGTGGTAACCCTTCGGCCTAAAGGCGTCGTCTGTCAACTGGTGTTCCTGAGCCTTGGTTTCCTGAATACAGACAACATCAGCGTCTTGCGCTGCCAGCCACTCAAAAAAGCCCTTGCGCTGTGCAGCCCGAATACCGTTGGTGTTGCAAGTAATAACTCGGTACATCTCAGCTAATCCTTGTCAGCGCCCTGCACCATGGCCTGAGCACCCTTGATAAAGTCTTCAGTGTCTTTCTTATTTTCCTCTCCGTCGCCACGCAGCAAACGAATATCGACAGGCACTGCAATACCCCGTTCAGCACCCGGCCGAATCTTGATCGCATTGTGCCACCGCGCGAGATTGTCTAGGCCCTCGCGCGATATGCCACTCCAGTTATGGGTTCGGACCCACGCCCAATTCGCCATGTCAGCAATACTGTAGTCGCCAGCCAGATATTCGGTTTTCCCTAGTTGCGTGTCGAGAACCTCAAATAAACGGCGGCCCTCGGCTTGGTAACGATCGATCGCGGGTTGAATTTTCTCCGGAAAATAGCGATAAAACACGTTTGCCTGCCCCATCATCGGGCCAATACCGCCCATCTGGAACATAAGCCACTGCATCACCCGCGAGCGTCCGACCACATCCGTCGGCAAGAATTTTCCGGTCTTTTCTGCGAGGTACACCATAATCGCGCCCGACTCGAAAATAGAAAGTTCCTTATCGCGGTCATAAATCGCAGGAATCCGCCCGTTGGGCGAGTGCGTGAGAAATGGCTCTTTTTTTTGCTCTCCTGAACGAAGATCAATGGTGTGCGTTTCGTAGTCTAACGCCATTTCCTCTAGCGCAATCGACACCTTGTAACCGTTGGGCGTCGCCGCCGTGTACAAGTCGATCATAGGTCTAATTTAGCAATCGTATTGAGCACGACCTCGTGATGATCCTTGGTTTTGAATTTATCGATGATGCTGCAGAGATTACCCGACTTATCAACCAGGTAACTCGTCCGCAAGATACCGTCGAACTCGCGGCCCATAAATTTCTTGGGTCCCCAGGCTCCGTAGGCATCTGCCACAGCGTGGTCTTCGTCGCTCAGTAGCTTGAAATTGAGAGCATCGCGCTCTACAAATTTGGCTAGTCGCTTGACCGGGTCGGGACTAATACCCAAAACCACAACGTCGCGGCCAGCCAATTCAGACGCGATGTCGCGAAGACCTTGTGCCTGAACCGTGCAACCTGGGGTCATCGCTTTTGGGTAAAAATACACCAGAACATTGTGGCTCCCGATAAAGTCACTCAAGGTCACCGACTCACCTGAATGGTCTAGCAGCGTGAAATCTGGTGCTTTCTTCCCAGTATCTGGTAATGCCATGCTTGTTCTCCTTGATTATCTAACTCGCTGTGCAATTTTTATGTACTAACGCAAACTTTATGTGCTCGGGTGAAACCTGGTGTAGCGCTGTCCATGTATTCGGTCGGCAATAACTGTTTGATTCCATAAACGCTTCGATCACCACCCAGCACGCTGGTTATTCTGCGCGACGCTTTTGGTATCGGATGGTGCTATTTCTAACAGGAAATTCCTGCGTCTTCCTGTCATCAAAAAACTCACTCAGCATCTCTATGACCACAGGAAAAGCCAACTGATCCCAGGGAATATCTGCCTCGTCAAATAGAGCGGTCTCCAAGCTCTCTGGGCCCGCTCCGTATTGATCATCGGCCACTTCACACCGGTAAAAAACATAGACTTGGCTGATATGAGGCACGTCAAAAATACGATACATCGACATATTGATGGCTCGTGCTTCAGCCTCTTCCCACATTTCTCGAGCTGCACCCTCTTCCGTGGTTTCACGGTTTTCCATGAATCCCGCGGGCAAGGTCCACTTGCCATAGCGCGGCTCGATAGCGCGCTTGCAAAGCAAGACTTGATCGCCAACCGTGGGAATACAGCCGACGATGATCTTGGGGTTAACGTAGTGGATTTCGCCACAAGCTGGGCACACCGCCCGCTCCCGATCTTCGCCCTCTGGCACTCGGCGCTCCACTGGGTGCGCGCATTTCGAACAGTACTTCATGCTGTGTCGCTGCCTCCCAACCACCGCGCTTTGCGTTCAAGATCTCTTGTCTGCACCTTAACCCAACTCGATTCTTGACCGGAATGCTCGCGCTTCCAAAACGGCGCATCGGTCTTAAGTGTATCCATTAAGAATTCGCAGGCAGCAAAGGCATCAGCTCGATGGTCAGCAGCAGTCGCTACCCACACGATGGGTTCGCCGACCGACAACTCTCCATAGCGGTGGACCACCTGCCACGCATGCAATCCGTATCGACTTGTGGCCTCGACTCCTAGGGCAGTCAGCTGACTAATCGCCATCTCTGGGTATGCCTCGAGCTCCAGACAGTCGACGCTCTCCCGGTCACCATGATCGCGGACATGACCGGCGAAATTAGCTACCGCCGCGCTGGGGTATCGCTCAACAAAAACCTGATACAGATTGCCGAGATCAATCGAATCCTTGGTAACCAGTACCGTCATTCAGCCACCGGTCATGGGTGGGAAAAATGCGAGCTCATCACCATCAGCAACGGCATTATCCTCAAAAACCACCTTGTGATTCACGGCTTGGATGAGGTTCGGATGTGACAAGGCGTCGCTCCAGTTAGCCCCACGCTGACTTAACTCGGCTTTAACCATCGCTACGCTACTGAGATCCGGACTCCATTCGAGGCTGAGCCCCTCCACTTCGACGGCCTCCCTGATCAGCGAGAAAAATTTAATGGTTATCACTGTTGGCCCAATCCCCTGACTTACCACCCGTCTTTTCCCTCAAAACAATATCCGAAATGACCATGCTTCGATCAACACCCTTGGCCATGTCGTAAATCGTCAGTGCAGCAACGCTCGCTGCAGTCAGCGCCTCCATTTCGACACCCGTCTTACCCGATACTCGACAGCTCACTGATATTCGAACCCCCGGTAACGATGAATCTGCGATGAGCGAGACATCAACATGGGTTAATGGCAACGGATGGCACAGGGGAATAAGGTCCGATGTTCGCTTTGCCGCCTGAATAGCGGCGATCCGTGCGACTGCAAAGGCATCACCTTTTTTCAGCTCATTAGCCTCGAGCAGCGCAAGCGTCGCCGCCTTCATTGTGATGGTTCCTGTTGCGACCGCTCGCCTCGAGGTCACTTCTTTATCACCCACATCGACCATCGATGCGCGCCCGGTAGCATCGAGATGGGTTAATTGATTTTGCTGTTCTGACATGCGGCGATGCTAACACGTCAATGCGTCTAGGTCTGAATCCTAAGCTGTGGCATTCTTCTAAGTGTTTATCGGTGAGAGCTAGTCAGTAACAAAAAGGGTAAGCGCGGGCCATGGAAAATCTAATAAAGCGAATTGGCATGACTGTGATGCTTCTACTGCTCGGCGCCTGCACTGCTGTCACTGAAACAACTCGCATTGAATCGGAGAATCAAAACAGTCGCGTTCGGTTCGTGATACTTCACTACACGTCAGAGGATTTTGCGGAATCACTTCGATTGCTGACTTTACGAACCGATCGGCCCGTTAGTTCTCACTATCTTGTCCCCGAACCCAATGACGCTACCTACACCGAAAAAACCCTTCGTGTGTTTCAGCTTGTCGATGAATCCCAGCGTGCCTGGCACGCGGGGAGAAGCTACTGGCGCGGAAAGACCGGGTTAAACGACCAGTCCATTGGTATTGAAATTGTGAACACCGGTCATTGCCGCCTGCCCGATGATGGGCACAATGACGTCAGTGCAGCCTCATCATCGCTTTGCTTCTTTCCGGATTACCCTGAATCACAACTCGCTTTGGTGGTTGAGTTGCTGCAAGACATTCTTGAAAGACACCCCGATATCCCGGTCACTCACGTCATAGGGCACTCTGACATTGCGCCAGGGCGCAAGATCGATCCCGGCCCCAGATTTCCTTGGCAGCGACTGTATCAACTTGGCATCGGAGCTTGGTATGACGAAGACACCGTTTTCAAATACTGGACTCAGTTTCAGACCGAGCCGCCCTCACTGTCGATGGTTCAGCAAGCGCTCGAAATCTACGGCTATAAAGTAGCTGATACCGGAGAGCTCGATGAGGCCACAGCCGATGTGTTGCAGTCCTTTCAGCTGCATTTTCGTCCAGAGGTCGTGAATCGGCGGCCTGACATTAAGACAGCGGCAATCTTGTTTGCCTTGATTGAGAAGTACTACCCCCGGGAATTGGACGCACTACTAAACGACGCAGAGTGAAGCCGACCCTGGCGTCACGCAAGTTGCACAATCAAGACACCCTATTGCTCGCAAGACCCGGCGGTATCGAGGTTGAAGTCATCAGCACGGGCGCTGCGATACGCTCTATTTGGGTGCCCACGCGTGAGGGTCGTCGCAACGCAGTCCTAGGCTACCCTTCGCTCGAGCAATACCGAGAAGATCCATACTTCATGGGCGCGACCATTGGCCCCTACGCCAATCGAATAGCCAACGCGTCTTTTGGCATCGATGGTCGCAGCTATAACCTCGACGCCAATGAAGCGAATAGTGGAAACTGTTTGCATGGTGGTTCAGATGGCCTGCATCGTCGTAAATTTCGGCTTTCGCTTTTAGCACATGAGTCGACGATCATTTGCTGCGAGGTAAGTCTCGCAGACGGGGTTAATGGCTTCCCCGGTAATCGCAATTGCCTGGTAACGTATCAGCTCCCTGACCCTTTGACCTTACGGATCGATTACCGAGTAACGACGGATCGCGACACCATCGCGAGCCTGACCAATCACACCTATTTCAATCTGGGTGGATCGATCGATGAACATGAAGTCGCGGTATACGCCGATCACTACACGCCCCTCGACCAAAACCAGATACCTACAGGAAAGGTTGCTTGCGTAGCGGAGACCCAATGCGACCTTCGCCAGCTCCAACCATTGGGCGATCGTGCCTATGATCACAACTTTGTACTCAATCAAGCCAAACGCCCTATCAAACAGGCAGCCAAACTGTCTTCCCCATCAAGCGGTATCAGCGTTACCGTTTTTACCTCTGCGCCAGCCTTACAGCTGTACACCGGTGACGGACTAGGCAAACCCTTTTGGCGACGTGCTGGTTTGTGTCTCGAACCTCAGCAGTTTCCCAATGCGCCGAATGAGCCAGCCTTCCCGTCGCCGAGGCTTAGCAAAGATGCGATCTATCAAGCTCGCATTGAATATCGCTTCGAGAGAGCGCTTACCTGACGTTGGGTGTGCGTCACCCAGCCATCCGAGTCACAACAGTCTCAGTGGCGATTCAGCCATAGCCGCCAGCTGCTCTCGTAATTGGAGTACATGTTCCGACCAAAATCGTTCCTGACCGAACCAGGGGAAGGCCTTGGGAAATGCCGGGTCATCCCAGCGTCTAGCCAACCAGTAAGCGTGATGCATGATCCTCAGCGTGCGAAGCGCTTCGATCCACTTGAGCTGGCGAGCGTCGAAATCATGAAATTCGTTGTAGCCTTCCACAAACTCCGACAGCTGCTGCTCGCGCTGATGCCTCTCCCCGTTTAGAAACATCCAAATATCCTGGATAGCAGGCCCACTGATGCAGTCATCAAGATCAACAAAGTGAGGCGTGTCATCCCGCCACAGAATATTGCCAACATGGCAGTCGCCGTGAATCCGATGAAAATCAGAGGTGCTCAAGTCGTTAAGCGAGACTCGAATGGTGTCATCACACTCCTTTGCAACAGACTCATAGGCAGGCAGCAAATCGCGAGGCACAAAGCTCTGCGCTAAATAAGCTCGGCTGTCGGTAGCGATGACATCAATATTGAGTTCATTTCGGTAGGCGAAAGAATTTGTACTCCCGATCCGATGAATCCTACCAAGCGTCTGCCCTAATCGATAAAGATGATCGAGATTATCGAGCTCGGGCGGGTAACCCCCGCGACGCTTAAAGATCGTGAAGCGCTGTCCCTGGGCGTGGTGCAGCGTTTTCCCATCGATTGACTCCGGCGCCACTACCGATATGTCTTGCTCGACAAGCTCTAATGCGAAGGCATGCTCCTCGAGTATCTGCTCATCGCTCCATCGTGCTTCCCGATAAAACTTAACGATGCAAGGCTCGGCCTCTTCTAAACCCACCTGATATACTCGGTTTTCGTAGCTATTTAGCGCCAATAAGCGCAAATCGCTACGGACACCGACGCTTTCAACACAGTCGATCACTCGGTCAGGCGTCAGTGCATCATAGGGATGTCGCATCAACAAGCTTCCTTTCAACAGGCACTACTTTATCCTCATGTTCATCAGCAGGAGAACCGGGGCAACTCGATTAGGCGCCCACCGCAGCCGAAATTAGCATAAGCCTGTCAACTGGGTACACTTAACACATGGAAGGCTTTTCGCAGGCAGCTGAGAACAACAAAACATCGATCCTAGACGTACTCAGGGACTGGCTAAAACCGGACGCCTGCGTTCTGGAAATCGGCAGTGGCTCAGGGCAACACGCGATCCACTTTTCCCAAGCGTTACCGAATATTCAATGGCAGCCTTCGGATCGATCAGAGGTACAGTCACTACTGCAAAGCAACACACAAGTGTATGGATCTTCGAACCTTCTCGCTCCAATTACACTAGATCTTTCATCGCCCCAGTGGCCAAACACCCAAATAGACGCCGTCTATTCAGCCAACGTCTTGCACATCGTGTCGACAGATCTGTGTGAAATAATGATTAAAGGTGCCGCCCAATGTCTTCAAGCGGGCGGTTTATTTATCATTTATGGCCCATTTCGATACGGGGGCTCTTTTACCGCCCCGTCTAACGCTGAATTCGATGATTGGCTTCGCGCACGAATTCCAAATAGCGGCATCCGTGACTTTGAATGGGTAGACGAGCTTGCTCGAGCCGGAGACCTCGTGCTTCAGGAAGATAGATCAATGCCAGCCAACAACCAATGCTTGATATTTCAGAAGCAATAATCAATTCTTAGGGTCAGTTTGACGCCCTAACAGAAAGCCAGATAGGCGAGCTCCACGCCATTTCAGTCACCAACGCTGGAACATCGGAGGGTGGCTCAACCCCTAGTCTCAGGCTGTCATAAGTAGTCCAGCGGCAGGTGGGATTCTGTACCACATGAGCATAATAAAACGCATCGTGAGAGGCGTCATAACCCGGATCGCGCCACAGCACCTTTGCCTCTGAGTCACCCCTATCAGTCGACCAGCGACAGTCGGAAGGATTGACAGAAGCGCCATTGTCGCCACAACGCTGTGTCTCGGGGTCGATAGTCGAATCAGCGCAGTGAACATCAAATACCTGCTCGAACGTTTCGTCTCCGACACGCCACGCTTTAATGATCTGGACCTTAGCAAGCGGTGCATTGAGAGGATCCTGCATTGCCCAGACAAAAAATGATGGCGATCCATCCTGCACAGCATTGAGAACGGATCCCATGGGCACACCCAAGCTTTAAGCCAATTTCATGTCAGGGTCGGCACCCAAGTCAGGAAAGTTAAAGCCCGCGAAAAAACGAAGCTTGATCCTTGTGCCACTGGTGGCATAGACCTCCCTCCTCTTCATGGCATCAAACAGTGCATCACGAGTATTTTCTGCCGCCCAAACCGCCCGGATTATTGTTTCTGATACCAGTAACATTACTGACGTTGAGGCGTTGAGACGCCGGGGATGACGCGAAGGTAGTGGATCCCCGGTAGTCCCACTCTTCAGTGTCTCCGGGATTAGAGTTATGAGTATCGGTCGATCCAATAAAACCAAACTGCAATGGGTTAAACCCCAAGGTATCTTCGAGGACTAAACCCTTTTTCAATCCGTCACGAACCATGGATGTGGGATGAACACACGAAGTAGTCTCGCCTTCATCACAAGCCGAGAAGAACTGTTCGAAATTGCACTCCTCATCGGTCGCACCGAAACCCAATGCACACTCAGAGTTACCTTTGATCTGGAACATCTCAACCAGAGGCTCGAAATCTTGCCTCGTAGCCCAATCAGAATCGGTATAAGGGACATCATCGATGGTGTGGCTTGCAAACGCCAAACCCCATGACTTATTCGGATTGTGTGGAATGGTAAAGAACTCGCAGTCACCACTGCAGGTTTCTGCTAGCTGGCGCCACAAATCGATCTCAGAGGCCGCATCCGCCGCCGATACTGCAAATTTAGGGGTATCCGAGGATCGAAAAATGATATTTCGATGATGCTTCCCGCGATCTATCAGCGCCGGCGAGTACTCATACCCTGCAAAAGCAGTGAAAACACCCGGTTTGTTATGTCGCTCCGCCGCATCGACAATATCTTTCCAGTTTGCCGCGGCAAACTCACGCTCTCGCTCAGCATCGCCGTCGAAGGCGTCCAGATTTAGACGGAAGGGGCTTTTCTCTGCTCGTCCACGGAGCTTCATGAAACCCACGAAGGTCGGTTCGACCAGAATGCTACAGGCCTCTCTCGCGCCCTCGCTTAACTCTGGAGAGAGACAGGCATCGACCCGCCCGAAAGTCTCGGCATGATCGGTTAAGGCCACAAAATCTAAGGGGCGCGACAGCACAACTCGCTCCCCCGACCGCAATTCCATCGATTGACCCTGAGCAAAGCGATACGCCGCATCCATGTCGAAGCGATTGCCAAATAAGAACGCATCCGCAGATAGGTTGGTGTGGACATGAAGATCCCCAAAATAAACATTATTAAGGGCATTTGGTGCTTGCTGAAAAGCTGGAAGGCTATCGGGGCGATACGCGATATTTTCACGCTGCTGAGCCGCCTTGGCGCGTATTTCCGCGAGCTCCTCTGGGTTCGAGGGCATGCTCAAGGAGCCGGCAATACGATGCAGTTGATAAGCCCCGATAGAGAGCAAAATGAGGCCAATACCAATCACTAATTTTTTTATCATTGACGTCAACTGCCTCCTTTCACCCATTGGATTGAGTTCAATCAGCGCATCAAACCATAGCGAAAGCCAATCGGCATTGTCGAGGAGAGCTTCCCTTCAATAACAGGATCGCTCAATAAATCGGGGATTTTCCTATACAAAAGGTCAGCCAAAGCTGCAGCGATTAAGAGCGCCTGCGATAGCACTATCAGGGTACATGCCGTATTGTTGAGAGTGTCAGAACAGCTTGATAAAGGCCGATACCGACGATGGCGACGAATCATGCAGTGACATTCAAAGAAAGCCGTCTCCAGAGGGCGTTTCAACGCACCCTGCTGTGGTGTCTGTTCGTAGTCATTGTCATTGTCAGCGTGTCGACGTCGACACTAAGCCATGCCCAACACGCCAACCTAAGTCGCGAGCAACTCGCGATCTTTTTGATGCTTCTCAAGACGTCGTCGTTTGCAGACGAGAGCTCTAGCAGTGACCCCGAAGCCGGCCTGCTCCAGCAATATCGAAAAAATATCGCACAGCAGGTAGTGGGCGCAGCCTGTGTCAATTGTCACGTATCAGGGGGTGTCGCAGGCAGCACGCGCTTAATATTGTCACCGGGCGATGATGAAGCGAACCTCGCAGTAATCCGTGCCTTTAACGAACTCGCAGGTGACGACGGCGATACCCTGCTCGCCAAAATGAGTGGTGGTCTTCAACACGGGGGTGGCCTGCAGTTCGCCAGCTCGTCTAGTGAATATGCTGCGATGCGGGACCTGTTCTATGCCATTTATCCCGCACCCGACCCTCTTAAGTTCTATATCGCCAACGTCAAACAGCCAGTGGTTCAGGCCGTCTGCAGCAACTGCCACAAATCTGATGGAGTCGCAGCCAACACCCAACTGCTATTTTCACTCAGTGATGACGCAGCCAACGTCGAGGCAATCAGAAACTACCTTCAGCTCCGTGGTGATGGTGGTCAAACCATTCTCGCCAAGATCAGTGGCGGGCAAGCCCATACTGGGGGAGCACCCTTCCCCAGCGAGAGCTCGGGCTATGCTGCCATGGCTGAACTCATCGATATACTGAATCGATCGACTGTGGAAAGCGGTGACAACACTGGTAATGGCTTTTTCAAAGACGTCACAGTAGCCAGTGCAGAACAAACCTTACGCCGTGCTGCACTCATCCTGGCAGGCCGACTTCCAAACTCAGAAGAAACTGCGATGGCCAATACCGATGAGGCCGGTTTACGCCAAGCCGTATTAGGCTTAATGCAGGGTGATGGATTCCATCAATTCCTGCTCAGGGGTGCTAATGATCGCCTGCACACCGATGCGTTCCTCACTGGACTATTTTCAGAGGTGACCGATTTGTTCGGTGTGGGCGGCACATTTTATCCGGTGGCAGCGAACAAAAACTTCTTACCCAAGCCATTTACCGATGAACAAAATTGGGAGCGTGACCAATGGGCCACTGGCTATCGAGTCGGTGTCACGAGAGCACCATTGGAGCTTATCGCCTACATTGTCGAAAACGATAGACCCTATACCGAAGTGCTTACCGCCGATTACACCATGGTAAACTGGTACTCCTCTCAGGCCTTTAGAAGCGGAACCCGAGTGGGCTCAGAGGGCGACGCAACGACATTTGCTCCCGGACCCAACCGTGGGCAGGTGGTATTGGATGACGAGTATGAGAGTGAGTGGGTTCCGGATTCGGGTCTCCGTGTCCTCAGTCACAGCGGTTTTGTGGACTATCCCCACGCCGGCATTCTCAACGAGCCGATTTGGCTACACCGCTACCCAACCACTGAAACCAATCGCAACCGGGCCAGAGCTAGATGGACTTTTTATCACTTCCTAGGCGTTGATATCGAAACTTCTGCCCCTCGCACTACCGATCCAGTGGCCTTAGCAGATACCAACAATCCAACCCTCAATAACCCAGCGTGCACTGTTTGCCACTCGCGCTTGGACCCACTGGCGGGTGCCTATCAGAATTACGGGAACGAAGGCATTTATCGGAGTGCTTGGGGTGGCTTGGATGCGTTGCCCGACACCTATAAGTATCCCGAGTGGTTTGAAGAAAACCCAACTCCCTCTCCCTATCAGCATGGCGACACCTGGTTTAGGGACATGTTGCCGCCGGGGTTTGCTGACACCATTCAGCCTGGCGACCGTAAGGACGACAGCCTGCAATGGCTCGGCCAGGTCATGGTCAATGATCCGCGCTTTGCCAAGGCGGCGTTGAGCTTTTGGTGGCCCGCGCTGATGGGAGCCGAAGCGTTGCCCTCTCCCGAAGTCGAGACCGATGCCAACTATCAGCAGCTCAGCGCAGCCTTTGACGCGCAACAGCGCGATATCGCGATCTTTGCAGAGCAATTCCGAAACAATAATTTCAATCTGAAGTCACTGCTCGCCGATATGGTGTTATCGCCGTGGTTCCGCGCCAAGAGTATGGAAGCAAGCACAAACCGGAATGTTGAGCTTGCAAACGTGGGGGTAGATCGACTGCTGACTCCTGAAGAATTGGATGCCAAAAACGAAGCTATCCTGGGGTATACCTGGGACAAATACGAGACCAACTGGATCGGTGACCCCGATCGTTATGGCTCGGCACTCACCGAGCGGTTTAACCTCTACTACGGTGGCATCGACTCGAATGGTATCAAGGAGCGAAGCCGCGCGATGACGGCGCTGATGGCCAATGTCGCCGAGCGAAATGCGTTGCATCTGGCGTGTGGCGTCACCACTCTCGATTTCTTTGAAAATGCAAAGCCCGAGGACCGTCGCCTCTTCACTATCTCACCGAATACAACGCCGCTTACCGAATTCACTCGCTCGTTTACCGTGGATGTCGGGACGTTGAGTACGGCGACAAATCACGACATCGCCACCACTCTGTCGGCGGGCACAAAAGAGCTATTCATCGACTTTACTAACGATGCCTACGACGAAGACACCGGCGCGGACCGGAACCTCTATATCGATGCGGTTGAGGTCTATCAGGGCGATACACTCATCGACGTAATCGAGGCCGAGGATTTTCCCAATACGCCGGGTTTTTCACAAACGACCTACTCCGATGGCAATGTCATGGGAGGTGTTCACTGGGATGACGTGGATGGCAATTGGCAACCTGCCGCCTGGACACTCTGGAGTATCGGCTTTGTTGGAATTCGAGTCGATCTACCGGCGGATGGCGATTATCGATTCCGAGTTAGGGCATGGGGTTCCGACGTAGGAGATGGCGTCGCATCCGATATGACGGTTACCGTCGCAGGCACCAGCATTGACGCAACTACGCGCGGTGCGCAGGCGATCAAACAGCAAATTAAGGGCCTGCACCACAAGCTACTGGGCGACGACCTCCCGATTGACGATCCGGAAATCGAAGCCGTTTATGAACTATTGGTAGAGACATGGCAGGATCGGAAAACCCATGAATACAACGATTGGGCGTGGTATTGGCAGGAGGAGGAGTGCCTGTTTCCTCGAGAGATCCTACAAGAAGAGTGGGATCAAGGCGTTGGCAATGATCCACAGCAAATGCTCTACACCTGGGCTTCGGTGATGTACTACTTTTTGACCCATTTTGATTACCTACACGAGTAATGATCAGCATGAAACGACGACAGTTCATTAAATCGTTCGTGGCAGGCTCGAGCCTAGCAGCTTTCGGTGGTCTACCCACCAGAGTCTACTCGGCACCTGAGGACTACACAGGGCGTTTTCTGGTAGTGCTCCAACTCGAGGGGGGCTGGGACGTTACACAGCTTTGCGACCCAAAAACCAATACACCGGGCGAGCCAGATATAAACAACTGGGCGAACACAGCGAGTATTCAAACAGCTGGACGTATTGGTTATGCACCGGTCGCGAGCAATCAGCGCCTATTTGAGACCCATCACAACAAAATGCTGGTTGTGAATGGTGTGGATGCGCAAACCAATTCGCATACAACTGGAGTACTGCACAACTGGTCGGGCAGAAATGCCGCAGGTCTGCCAACCTTGACTTCAATGTTCGCCGCTGAGAATGCAGCGGGCCTACCATTGGCATACGTGAATAACGGTGGCTTTGTCGATACCGCGGGACTGGTCCGATATAGCCGCCTAAATGACCACAATGCCCTTCTCGAGCTGATTGATCCGGCGGTATTACCCTGGGACTCGGAGCGTCAAATCAGACGCGATAGCGATATCTCTCGGGTGCAGCGCTTTCAGCGCGCCGCGATCGAGCGCAGACTCGCGTCATCGAATATTACGCCTCGACAGCGAGAGAATCTTAACGCCTATCTCAATGCCCGCGCTAGTAGAGCTTCGTTGAGAGACTTTGGCGCGATTCTTCCTACGGACGACAACATACAGGGCAATGTGAGTCTCCCTACTCTGAACTGGGAAAGTGATCTACTGCGCCAAATGCAGCTGTCGCTACTGACCTTCAAGGCCGGTGTCGGCGTCGCCTCGGATCTTATCTTGGGTGGTTTCGATACTCATACCAATCACGATCCACAGCATGCTGAGCTATATAGTCATATGGCTGATGCTATCGATTACTTTTGGAACTATGCCGGTGAATTGGGTATCTCCGACCGAATCACGCTAGTACTGGGCTCCGACTTCTCACGCACTAATTTTTACAATGCCGATCAAGGCAAGGATCATTGGCCCATCGGAAGCTACATCATCATGGAAGAAGCGCCCACCTGGGGCAATCGAGTCGTTGGCATCACCGATGAGCTTCACAACGCACTCCAGATCAACCCAACGACACTGCAGCGCGATGACGCCAATGGCATCACTCTGCATCCAAAACATGTCCACAAGGCTCTGAGGCGGTACTTGGGTATTGAGGACTTCGCAACGGAGCAACGGCTGAGTTTTGGATTCACAGAGGATGTTGATTTGTTTGCGTCGGATAAATGGACAGCGCAGACCTAGAGACGTGCCCTCGCCGCTCTCACCCTGATAGAGCGCTCCGCCTAGCGGCTTCGCGTCCAAACTCTGCCAAAGGCAGACTTTGTCGAACCAGAGGGTTCGTCCACACCGCACATCCCATCAAAATCAAAAAAGGGCCCTAAAGGGCCCTTTTTAGATTTTGGCGGAGAAGGAGGGATTCGAACCCTCGATACGTTGCCGTATACACACTTTCCAGGCGTGCGCCTTCGACCACTCGGCCACTTCTCCGTGGCGCGGAGTCTAGCACAACCCAGATTTCAGTCGATGATTACGCGGCGTCTTTTGCAAGGCTGTCGACAACAGATTCACCGGACAATAGATAGCTTCCCAGCTTCTTATTCCCCAGCGCATTAGTTGCACCAGTGCCCCCATCCCAGGCGAGCTCACCCGATAAATACACCTTGTCGACAATGCCCTGAGGCCTGTTGACCATTTGCTCGTGTTGGAAGATTTCGCGATATTCGAGCACGCGTGTTTGATCGGGCTCCCAATCATCGAGCGCATTGGGATTGATCAACACCATATCTGCGCGAGCACCGATATCGAGGCTGCCTGCGTCAAGGCCAAAGATCTCTGCGGGATCACGAGTCAGTCGCTTCA
>NTKA01000004.1 GCA_002456975.1 Halieaceae bacterium MED-G27 | reverse complement strand
ACAAGGTGCTCCTCAAAGCTGGCGATAAGGCGACCGATAACGCGTCGCAATCATAGCCAAAGCGTGACCGGGTTAACACTTGGGTAGAGCGTCAACAAACAACGACAACATAGGGTAGCCAATCGGGCGCTGGGTCAAGCTCTGGGAAATTCGACCATAATAAGCGGCGAAAATTCCCTTAAACAAACCAAGGGATCTAGCGCAGAACTAGTTTGTCGCGCCGGTAACACTCCCAGCGCCAGGCGCTCTCGGCAATCTCGGCAATGCCGTCGTGTTTAGGCTCCCAATTAAGGCGCTTACGCGCTTTCGCAGAGCTTGCGACCAGCGTTGCCGGATCGCCCTCACGACGCGGACCCACCTTGTAGGGGATTTCCTTGCCGACAGCCGCTTCACAGGCGGCGATCACCTCTTTTACTGAATAACCATTACCGTTACCGAGGTTGTGGGTATTAAAAACGCCGCGCTTTCGCATCTTGCCAATTGCGGCCACGTGCGCGCTTGCGAGATCGTCAACATGCACATAATCCCGAACACAGGTGCCATCGGGCGTTGGGTAATCATCGCCAAACAAAGTCAGCGGTTGACCAGTACCGGCTGCTGCTCGTAACGCATTAGGAATCAGGTGCGTTTCTGGATCATGCCACTCGCCCAGGTTCGCCGCATTATTCGCCCCGGCCGCGTTGAAATACCGCAAACAAGTCGCGCTAAAGCCTGCGCTCTTGGTCACTGACTCCAACATGTTTTCTACCGTCAATTTGGTCTGGCCATAAACATTGATCGGCGCCTTCGGATGCTTCTCGTCAATCAAATCACGCTTCGGGTTACCAAAAATGGCTGCGGTTGAAGAAAACACAAGCCGTGGAATTCCTGCCTTGAGCATGGCATCCACCAGATTCGCGGTGCCGGTCACGTTGTTCTGGTAGTAAAGAATGGGGTTGGATTTCGACTCGCCCACCAGAGACTTCGCGGCGAAGTGCAGCACTCCGTCAAAACGGCGTCCCTTGAGTTGTTGATTCAGATGCAAGGCGTCGCGAAGATCGACCGACATCAACTCACAGTCTTGCAGGGCCCACCGATGACCAGTGCTGAGATTATCGAGAACGGTGACGTCGTGCCCCGCCTCCAGTAGAGCACGTACTGTGTGAGAGCCAACATAGCCGGCGCCGCCGGTGACGAGTAATTTCATGCCCGGGAGCTTATCACTGATGTCGAGCGGGAGGGCGAGTTAGATCGCCTTCATTCCCGTCATGTAACCGCGCAACTCTTCACCCACAATTTCTACCGGGTGATTGCGGATCTCGGCATTGACCATGATTAGGGTCTTGTTATCGCAGGCATTGCTGCCGCTGATGCCAGAACCGATCACTTCAGAGTCGAGACTACTGACGAAGTCTTTCAACAACGGACGCGCGGCCTGATCAAACAGGTAGCAACCGTACTCGGCAGTGTCTGAGATCACGACATTCATCTCATACAGCTTCTTGCGCGCAATGGTGTTCGCAATCAGCGGTGTTTCGTGCAGCGACTCGTAGTACGCGGACTCTTCAATGATGCCTGCATCGACCATGGTCTCAAACGCAAGCTCAACACCCGCCTTGACCATGGCAACCATCAAAATACCCTGATCGTAATAGGTCTGCTCATCGATCTCCTGATCGGTCAGCGGTTGCTCTTCAAATGGCGTCGCGTTGGTTTCAGCGCGCCATGCCAATAGGTTGGCATCGTCGTTCGCCCAGTCGACCATCATGTTGTGCGAGAACTCGCCCGCCATAATGTCGTCCTGATGCTTCTCGAACAGCGGACGCAGAATTTCCTTCATCTGCTCCGACAGCTCGAAGGCGCGGATCTTCGCAGGGTTAGTAAGGCGATCCATCATATTGGTGATACCGCCATGCTTGAGGCCCTCGGTGATGGTCTCCCAACCGTTTTGAACCAGCTTTGCGGCATAAGCGGGCTCGATACCGAGCTCGACCATACGATCAAAACAGAGCAGTGAGCCCGTCTGCAACATGCCGCAGAGAATCGTCTGCTCGCCCATGAGGTCAGACTTCACCTCGGCAATAAACGAAGACTCTAAGACGCCCGCTCGGTGGCCGCCGGTGCCGGCCGCATAGGCCTTGGCAAGCTCGAGACCATTGCCGTTGGGGTCGTTCTCGCGGTGCACAGCGATTAGTGTAGGCACACCGAAGCCACGCTTGTATTCCTCGCGCACCTCGGTACCCGGGCACTTGGGTGCGACCATGATAACAGTGATGTCATCGCGGACTTTCATACCCTCTTCAACAATGTTGAAACCGTGCGAATAAGACAGGCAGGCGCCCTGCTTCATCAGTGGCATCACCCCGTTCACCACATCGGTGTGCTGCTTATCGGGTGTCAGGTTCAGTACCAAGTCCGCTGTTGGAATCAGTTCCTCATAGGTACCGACAGTGAAACCATTTTCGGTGGCACGGAGGTATGACGCACGTTGCTCGTTGATCGCAGACTCGCGAAGCGCATAAGACACATCCAGACCACTGTCGCGAAGGTTAAGGCCCTGGTTCAACCCCTGGGCACCACAGCCGACGATGACCATCTTTTTGCCAATCAAGGCGTCGACACCATCGGCAAACTCACTGGCATCCATAAATCGACATTTACCTAACTCTTCGAGCTGCACGCGGAGCGGCAGTGTGTTGAAGTAATTGCTCACTGAATATTCCTCACAATCGCGGGTTGTACTGGTCTAGTAATACGGGGGCGCTAGGGTAGTGGTTGAGCGACAATAGGTAAATGGAAAGCCCGTTATTTTGGCTATATCGCGGCAAATTTCTGCTTTTAGACCGCTTTACGAAACTGATCCCGACACACCCTAAGCCATTCCCTCGTTGATACTGTTTGGCACTGCGCATTTGTTTAACGCTGCACATCCCTTCCATACGGTATCCTCCGGTATCGAATGCCAGCATCCCGTGCCGAACCGGTGGAGCACCAATCAACCCTCGCTGGATCGTCATCCATCTAGGTGCGAACGCACGCACCGGATCAATGCTTTAGCCAAGAGAAGTTATCCCAAACCGTTGATCAGGCTGCGTTCAAAGCCCGCGGCAACAAGCGTTTTTTATGGAGCAGTCACCCAGCTAGCGGACTAAAGCAGTCTGCTTAAGAACATTATGTAAGCCTCAAGTTTATTAAGACCGCTAGTCCCGCGGGTGTGAGACCCAGCGCATCACTGCCTACCCCGTGGGACCGGAAGCGTGGCTCGTGTTTAGGCTTTCAGAGGTGTGGCTATTAGTGCCAGCAAGTTACTAACCAGCGTGGCCTCCGCCCCAAACAACACCTGATGCATGACGCGCCCCGGGAAAAGGGTGAACAACCCAGTCACAATCAGCGCCAATACGTAGAGCAGCTGCATGATCAGCTTATGCCTCGCAATGTTACCCACGCGGGCAAAGTAGAAAGCACCAACGATCGAAATGATGGTCCAAATACTCAGGAAGTGAATCGGACTGAACGCACCCCATAGTTGGATCTCGCTGATAAAAAATGACGATACCGAGACGTAGAGCATCAGCAGCATCCACGTCCAGCCCAGGGCTTTGTGCCCAAACGTTCCTTTTTCTCGAAGAAATTGAATACCGCCCAGAATCACAGCCAGCATTGCCGCGATGGCATGGCTAGGAATCGGTTTGGCTTCCAAAAACAGCAAGTCCACAATACAGCCGCCGTAAATAAAAAGTCGCCGGAAATAAAAAGTCGCCGGAAATAAAAAGTCGCCGTAAGTAAAAAGGTTACCGCAATGAATAGCTCGAGTGCCACGCGTTTTCTAGCTGTCTCTCTGCGACCCCTGCTGAGACCTGTAATCATCGTACCGCTGTTAACCTCGACAGCCTCCGTCGGCGCGTTCGCCGACACCCTCATCGTTGAAGTCAACAACATCAAGAAAGCGGGCGAGATTCATGTGGCGGTTTACGACAACGCCGAGGCATTAGAGGCCGATCGTGGCGAGAAAGGTGGCGCGGCACCGGGTATCGTTGATGGCACTATCGTGATGGTGGAAGCGGGCACGTCGAGCTTCGAATACGAGCTCCCAGCCGGCCAATATGCGGTGGGCATCTTCCACGACGTTAATCTGAATAACAAAATGGACAACAATTTCCTTGGCTTGCCCAAGGAGCAATACGGCTTTTCCAATAATGCCCGCGCGCTATTTGGCCCGCCTTCGTTTGAAGAAGCTGCGTTTGAGCTCAAGGGCATCACCAAGCAGTCGATCGACCTTTAAGGTCTTTGGGATAATAAGGCTAAGTGGCGTTAGTCGAGCCAATAGAGCTTTAGCTGCTTTCGAATCATCACAAGAGCCAGCACTTCTGCGTAAAGTCATAGGTTAACGACTGGCTGCGTAGAAAGCGCATAAACGCCCTCGCCCAGTGCACACCTCGTCAACATCTGCCTTTGTCCCTGGGCCTGTCAGTTACAACTCAATCCGACTAACACCCCGCATCTCGTGGGTCGCAAGCTTTACACCCCTAGTCATGGTCAAAATCGAGTCCAGTCAAAAATCCATTGCCCCACGTGCAGAGTCGCTTACTGAGACACAGTAAAACCATTGGCTGCCGCTTCTACCACCTTGCCATCACTGAAGGTCACCGTTTTGACCTCATTGCTGTAGTTGTAAACAACATAATTCATCACACCTGAACTCGGCGACGCACCGGGGACCTCGAACGCCATGGCGCCGGGGTAGTCCACTGTCAACTCACCGGTTCCGGTCTTCAGTTCACCCAAGGCTTTCATGGTGTAAAGCCAGTGATAGGTGTGCGCGGGCGCCTCACCGTACTCGGACGAATAACTGGCCGTTGCCTCATAGTCAGCAATAGCCATATCGGGGTCGGTCATCGCCCAAAGATTCCACCAGAGATCGGTCCATTGATCAGCGGGCAAGCCAGAGGGCTTACCGTTAGAAGACTCCTCGAGACCGAGCTCCACGTACTCATCGAGATAATCGGCATAGAGACCGACGTGCATGATCAGTGGATTCGAGGGCAAGCCCTGAATCCCCAAAATATGCGCAAATGCGCCGCTAAACCATGTCGAGAATGAGCTGCCCTCACCCCAGATAATCGAGGTGGTAATGCGGGGATAACCCGATGGGAAGTTGCGCTTTTCGGCATTACCGCCACGCCAGCCATCGATGTCATTCCAGTACTCCCAGTAGCTGGCAGAGGTTGATGCATGCAGATACATGCCGCGCTCGGTGATCTCGTCATTCCCCGTGGCCAAACCATAAAGCACCATGGCGCCGTAGGCATTCGCAGCCTCCGAGGTCGATTCGTTGTTGTTGCCTCGAACAAAGTTCACTTCACCCGAAGCCCATGAGAAACCATTCGCCGGATCGAAGTTACGCAGGTATGGGAATAACTCGTCATCGCGTCCGGCCGCGTAGTCGCGAATCAGCATCTCAAACATGGGGCCATACTGCTCTGCGCTACAGAACGCTTTGTCGACACGACAGACTTCAGCCGCCGCCCGAATGAAGTAGCCATAATGAAAGTGATGATCCTGCAACAAGGTGTGTGAAAGGAACGACTCTTCCATACCGAGCAGCGTATTCCAGTCCTCGTCGTAGACAAAGTAATTGCCGTCATCGAGCGTGCCATTGCGCTCGGCACTCATCCAATCGGCCAACTCTTCTTTCAGCCAATCGCGAAGCGTTGTCGCCTCAGCTGTCATGCCAAGTTGATCAGCGAGCGCGAGCACCTCTGCCACACGGCCTACTTCCTTGCCGTTCCAGTAGGTATCGCTGCGCATATTCCACTGGTTGGGACCGAGGTCGATAAAATCACCCACCAGGTCGCGCAGCGTGGCATCGTTGAGTGACCCGTCGATAACCGGAAGCGCGGGCAATACACCCACTGTTGGCAACTCGTAATCAAAGCCAGTGGTCGGGGCAAATTTGATCACACCTCTCGCGCTGCGAGTTGAGGTGGCGTAGCTCAAGCCTGAGACACGCTTCCAATGAAGCGGCATCAAGCCCGCCATGGTCTCGACTGCCTGACCTCTCGCATCTAAATAGCGATGGCTAACTGTCACACTGTTATCAGCGCGATCTACCGCATAGTCGATAGTCACGTCTCGCACCGCATTACGCGCGTAGCCCTCGATGGTCTGGCGCGTTGCGCTCGAGTCATTGGGCGACCACGCCAGCGTGAATGAATTACTCGGCGCCGACATGGTCACCACTGCACTATCGGTGTTACTAAAGGTCGTGCCCGAATCACCCACTATGAGAAAGTTATTTCGACCACCGGCAATGGCAGTCCAGACACCGAGACTGTTTCCGCCTTCGTGCCAGATACCGCGTTCACCGGGTGACGCGTTGGGCCAGGTCTTGATCTGAGGCGAACCTGAATACACATCGAAGAAGATGTAGGGCGAGCCGTAGACGAAGGTTGCCTCCATCACCAAGGTGTTGCCGTCGTACCAACCCGCCGTTACCGCTCCTTCTGAGTAATCGTGAAGCTTGGCTTCCATGTTGCTGTGCGCTGAGTTACCAATCGCAATACCATCGAACACCTCGGAGAACGGATCTGGGATGTTATAACCAAAGCCACCGGGTCCGGCGGACAAGCCGGTCGGGATAGCCATCGCCCGAACGCCCCGCTCGGTGATCCGCGCAATAAAGGGATCCGGCGTGAGGTGGCCCGCGTTGTTGGGATCGCCCACCCGCATTTCACCAATGAACGACAATGACCCCCACCAGCGATGCGTCATGGTGTGCATATCTGCCGCATCGCCAGCCACTTGCGGCAGGCGCTTAGTCGGATTTGCGTTTTCTACATTGGCGCAGGTTCCCAGGTCGGTGAAGGGGATAACCCCAGCGTTGTACAACCAGAAACCATAGTCCTCTACACACCGGTAACTCGCAGGGTTGATCACATCCGAGTAACTACCTAAACCCATTTCAGTAAGTTGATAGGGAATGCCCACGACCGGTGGTGGGGTTGTTGCATCGGGGTCGTAGCCAGTAAAGCGGACATTGTCCAAGCGGTAGACAGTACTCGTGGTGTCCGTTGCCCAGATCACAATACCTGTATCGACTTTGGTGATATCGAGTCCGGCATTGCGAAGCTGAGACATCGGCACTTGCACCGACTCCCAGCCATCGACACCCAACTCACCCAAGGGTAGGTCTGCGCTAAAGCAGCCCGAGCTGTAGAGACAGTCGAGCTTCATGGTGAAGTTGGCATCTCCTGACATCACCTTGATATCAAACTCGAGTGCACCATTCGCGTAATTGGTTAGGTCCTGACCGTTACTAGCCGCAATAAACAAGAGTGCAAAAGCGCCGGAGCTTGAATGCTCAACCTCTAGAACGGTGCCGCGCTCACTGTCGTCGACCTGAGACCACCCGATCGAGGGGCAACCCTCGCCACCGTTATTCATGCAATCGCTAGAAGCCGCCGAGTCATAGGCGCCAATACCACGATCCCAAAGCGCATCCACCTGACCGCCGGACAGCACCACGAGATCGCCAGTTTCATTATTGGGATCGAGCGGCGCTGGATCCTCATCGTCTGGAATACCGTCGGCATCATCATCGGTATCTTCGTTATTACCGACGCCATCGCCATCGGTGTCGGTAGTCTCGCTCGGGTCAGTCGGGAAGGCGTCCTCGGCATCGGCAACGCCATCTCCGTCAGTGTCGATAGCCATGGGTGGCCGCTTGGCGGTCACCAGCACATCGGTCACCGATACAACTACGTCCTTGGTGTTCAGGTAGAGAATAAGCGAGCCAAAGGTGTTGGCACCTTGGGGTGGAAGATCAATTGAGTACTGAGTCGGTACGCTGCCCGATACAGTGATCGCTTCAGTGTTGTAGGCGGGATCGACATCGGGGTGTGGCAAGTACTCAAACCGGAATCGAACATCGGCAGACCCACCGCTTGGAAGCGATGCGTTGAAGGTCAAGCGACCGCCGTTTTCAAAAACAAAGGGATAGATCGCCGTATTCTTATTAGCAAACCCAGCCCAATCCGCGGCGGTTGACGGGAACAGGAAATTGCCCTCGCTCTCAATTACCGCATCACCGAAGGCTTCGCTGAAAGTCGCGAGCAATGGTGTTACATCGGTGACTACCAGCGGTTCGGGATCGTAGAGATCGTCGATGCCGTCACCATCATCATCGGTGTCGGCGTTGTCGCCTATCGCATCACCATCGGTGTCCACTGACTCAAAAGGATCATCGGGGAATGCATCGGCTAGGTCACCCACACCATCGCGGTCAGAGTCGTCGGTCTCGTATGGGTCATCAGGAAAAGCATCAAACTCGTCTGCGACGCCGTCATTGTCTGAATCAACGCCACCACCGAGAATGACCATGAGCGCAGCCATGACCTCTTCGGACAGCGAATCCGCAGCCAAGACCTCACTCGAACGCAACGCACCAGCCGCTGCGAAGCAGGAAAGTAAGCAGGCGAGAATCCAATGCGCTTTTGAGCGGACCAAGGTCACCATGTAAAGATCCCCAAGCGAGGGTGGTGATTACTTAGGGTCACCCGCCCTAGTCTGCCACGCTGCTTTATTTGTTTTTCTGTTTTACGTTTAGAGTGAGCAAGCCCGCCGCACATCAATTGTGTCTACTCGTATGACAACATACTCAAAATTCAAAAGCTCATTGATTCCACTAATATACGCTAGGGGGGACCCCATAAGCGACCAATGAGCGTTACCTGAAACTTCGCTGAGCGGTTTTAGATCTTGGATGGGGCCTGCCGCGCGAACACACCGCTCTGACCAACACCTGAAAGCTGCCGACTTGTCGACGGCCCTACTCTCAGGCCTCCGAGTGTTACACGCTACGGCTCAATCAGCAGAGACACAGGCGCATCCGATGTGATGTTTCACAAGCGGGACGGCTGGGCGACACAGTCAGCAAACGCCATACAATCATCCAAAAACAGAACGTCGTATCAATCCGGACTTACACCAACAGGACTTATACCAACAGGGCTTATACCGACAGGGCTTATACCGACAGGACTTTTTCACCACGGGACATACCCGCGACACCCGATCGCACCACCTCGAGTACCTCGGTCTCACCGAGCGCCGTGAGGAACGAATCGAGCTTGTCGACAGGACCCGTCAGCTGCACGATGTAGGTCATGGGGCCTACATCGATGATGTGACCACGGAAAATATCGGTAGTCCGCTTCACCTCATCGCGCTGGGCACCAATCGCGCGCACTTTCACCAACAGGGTATCTCGCTCAACGTGCGCACCTTCGGTTAGATCGACTACCTTAACCACATCGACAAGCTTGTTGAGATGCTTAGTGATCTGCTCGATTTTAAGGTCGTCACCGGTTGTAGTGAGAGTCAAGCGGGACAGCGTATGGTCAGTGGTGGGCGCAACATTCAGGCTTTCGATGTTATAGCCACGCTGCGAAAACAGCCCAACCACGCGTGACAGCGCTCCCGGCTCGTTTTCCATGAGGACAGACAAAATGCGACGCATGATTAAGTCCTCTCCGTCTTGCTGAGCCACATATCCTTCATCGCACCACTGGGCGCTACATGCATCGGATAAACATGCTCGTGGGGTTCCACAAAGATATCCATGAACACCAGACGATCTTTAAGCGCGAACGCCTCTTTCATCGCAGGTTCTAGATCCTCTTTCTTCTCGATAAGCATTCCGACGTGTCCATAGGACTCGGCTAGCTTTACAAAGTCAGGCAGCGAACTGGCGTAGTGGCTCTCGGAGTAGCGACTGTCGTATTGCATGTCCTGCCACTGCTTCACCATGCCAAGGTAATTATTACGAAGGCTCACAATCTTCACGGGCACGTCGTATTGCGCGCAGGTGGAGAGTTCCTGAATATTCATCTGGATACTGCCTTCACCGGTCACGCAGGCAACTTCCGCCTCGGGCAAAGCGAGTTTGATCCCCATCGCAGCTGGCAAGCCAAAGCCCATGGTCCCCAGCCCACCTGAATTAATCCAGCGGCGCGGATAGTCAAACTTGTAATACTGGGCCGCGAACATTTGGTGCTGACCCACATCGGAGGTGACATAGGCCTCACCATTGGTTGCGTTATACAGCGCCGTAATCGCATCCTGCGGCATGATGTGATCCGACTCTCCGTAACGACGGCCGTGCCATAGCCCGTGAGCATCGCGCCAACTATCGATCTGGCGCCACCACTCATCGAGGGCTGTGGCATCGGGTAGCGTGCGATCGGTACTCGCCAACTGCTGATCAATTTGGGCATTCAAATCGTTTAAAACCGTTGTCACCGGCCCGACAATTGGCACGTCGACAGGGACAATTTTCGCGATCGAAGCTGGATCGACGTCAATATGAATAATCTTTGCGCCGGGGCAGAACTTACTCACCGTGTTAGTAACACGGTCATCGAATCGGGCCCCAACGGCAAGAATCACATCGCTGTGATGCATCGCCATATTCGCCTCGTAAAACCCGTGCATACCCAACATGCCAAGGAACTGCTTGTCGGTAGCTGGATAAGCACCCAACCCCATAAGCGTATTGGTCACAGGATAATTAAGACGTCGGGCTAAATCAGTCAGTAAGTCGCAGCCTTCGCCCTGAATCACGCCACCACCGGCATAAATCACCGGCCGCTTGGCGTTTAGCAGCAATCGCGCTGCTTTTCGAACCTGTCCCGAATGCCCTTTAACCGAGGGCTGATACGAGCGCATCTGCACACTCTCGGGGTATTCGTAATCGAACTTGTGCTCGGGGTGTGTCAGGTCCTTGGGCACATCGACAACAACGGGACCGGGTCGCCCAGTGGTCGCAATGAAAAACGCCTTTTTAAGAATGCTTGGAATGTCCTCAGTACGTTGCACTAAAAAAGAGTGCTTCACGATAGGACGCGAGATGCCAACCATATCGGTTTCCTGAAAGGCATCTTCGCCGATAAGGTGGCTCTGCACCTGCCCCGAAATCACCACCATGGGAATCGAATCCATGTAAGCGGTGGCAATACCGGTGATCGCATTGGTCGCGCCGGGACCCGAGGTCACCAGCACCACGCCGGGCTTTCCAGTGGCGCGTGCATAGCCGTCCGCCGCGTGTGTCGCCGCCTGCTCGTGGCGCACCAAGATATGGGGTACTGAATTTGCCTTAAAAATGGCGTCGTAAATATGCAGTGCGGCACCGCCTGGGTACCCAAAGATGTACTCAACGCCCTCGTCTTCGAGTGCGCGGACGATCATTTCACCGCCTGAGAGTTGTTCCATTGCTCGCTCCCTCCGTGTTACTGACATACGGCGAGAATGTGAAGGACGATGCCTCAGACTCGTTCGCGCCGCGATCTGTCGCACGAACCACTGGCCGGATCGATCCGGACACCTACCAGAACATCGATCACGAAACCCGTGTTCGGTCGCCCTGCGAGGTAGCGCAGTGTCGAGCCCGAGCGCATCGCTTCTAACCCGAAACGATGCTGACGGAACCCGCAAACAGCCCAAACAACTATCCCGTCATAAGGGTGGGCCAGAGGATGAGGGTACTCACCAATAGCCGTTGCCGTTCGCGTGACGGAGCGGATTGTCTTTACGGCCACGGAGCAAGTCAAGGATTGACGACAAATTGATCGGTTTTGTGGTGATTTCACCGGGTTTATCGGCGAAATACTCTCAAAATAGGCGCAGGATCACTTGATCAGCCTGCTTTGTTCATCGGTGAATTGCTTTGACGAAACTTTTAACACGCGGCTCGTCAGCCGCAGCTATTGCTAGTCTTTCGCTTGTTGTTGCGTTTGATACCAGTGCGGAACCAGTGTTTCGCTGGAAGGACAAGCAAGGCAACCCCGTGTTCAGCGATCGTGCGCCAATACCCAATCAGCCTTTTGTCATTATTCGGCGCTTACCAAGTTTTACAAGGCCGGACCTCTCTGGGACGCCCCTCTCTGGGACGCCCTTCTCTGAAAACCCACCAAAGCTTACTGACTTAGAATTTGAAAACTGGGTACCGGCAGACCCCGAGGCACCGAGGACCGATACACAGCGAGAGTCAATGCAGCGGACGTGTGACCAGGCTAGAACCACCTTAAAGGCCCTCGCTGCTGAGGGACGAGTATTCTGGAGAGCAGAGGATGGGAGTCGGATCTGGCTCGACAGGAACACTCGCCTGACGCAGGGCGCACTTGCCGAGGAAATCATCAGGCTGACTTGTTGAACTCAGTAAGCGTTATCGGGCTATCGGTTTACGATACTAAGAAGCTTTTAAGGAGTGCCTGCAGACTGAGCGGCCTGATAGGACATCGTAGTTGCCAGAGCGATGTTTATCGGAAACTAATATCCTTGATTCAAGCCGGTGTGGTCAACGGAGCTAACCCCGAGACAGGGTGTTGCTCGTCTGAGCATTTGAGGCGCTGTGCCTCGACGTAAGAGCTAGATCCTAGAACTAAACGCAAGCACTCGATATGAGGGTTGTGTGCCAAAACCTCAGGTTCGCGCCATAGAAGCAGACCCTAGTGCTGCTCAATCAGCTCGGTTGCCTTGTCCTTCCAAATATTTGGCAGTAAACCGTGGACCAATAATACAAACGCAATTGTCCACGCCCGCTTCATGTGCCCAAAGTAGGTGTAACCTGTCTCTTCTAAATGTCCCACGGTGCCCCTCTCTTACGCCGCTTAGCCTCGTTATCGTAATCAACGCTCTGAAGCCGCCAATGCGCCGCTTCCCCACTGTTTGATGTGTGACTCGGGCACAGGCTACTCCCCAGATGAATAGCCGCGGCGCTTCTTAATGTCGCCGCTGACTAAGGTAGACCCTCGCTCGGCGTCTGACTCAAGATCAACGATGCTCTTGCCAATTCAAACGCACCCCAGAGTGCCATGAGGCTCAAGATCAGCAATACCACCAGAGTGGTGCTAAGAAAAAATCCCTGCATAGCCCGGTCGCTCAAGAGCGGGGAGCAAAAAAGCGACTGAGCGCGAATGAGTGAGATGAGTCAAATGCACCAACAGACACTCGAACGGCGTGGACCCTCTGACCATCATTTAAGCAATCGGTAGCATCGCGGGAGATACCACACAGCTCAAAGCCACTAATCGAGTCGGCGACCATACCAGAGGCGAGCCATCGGCCACTCGGTTCATCCGATTGCCGCTTCACCATTAATGCGGGCTTGGCGTCGCCGCGCCGAAAGGAGTGAGACCGAAGGTAGATCAATTGGCGCTGTAATCGGATGACGACTTGGGCGCCAGCACAATCATCGGGCACGGCCCCCCGACTCATCCAACGAATATCGTAGGCCGTCCCTGCGTCACAGCCGGGCATTAAGGCAAAGAAACCCGGTCCTGCACACGATGTTACACAAGGCTTTCGCCGCTCCAGCAGTAAGGCAGAGCTGCCTTGCTCGATCGATCCAGACAAACATTTTAAATCGCGCGCTGACACGACCGCTATCGCGGTCTGCGTCGGCGCTAGTGGCGCAATTTTGGGCGATTCGCAGCCGCGAAAGAATGCGAGCTCTGGTATATCAGTCAAATCATTAGCCCACGCAAAATCGGAGCCGCGAGTTAGGACTGGCACAGCTGACAGATCCGCTGCCGAATCAATCTGGACCGATCCGCGATCATCCAGCTCCTCTGGCGCTGGGATGGCGGCACTCTCTTCTGTCCAGTGCCCTATGGCATTGAGGGTAAATACTGCCCGCTCAGTTACCTCGACCGCTGATGCTGATTCTCCTACTGCCAGCCACAACGATAGAAATACGCGCATGAGAACGGCAAGCAGACTGACCGCCAACCCCAACGCAATCATCATCTCGACCAGCGTAAAACCACCCGAAGCCGGTGCTTTATTCAATTCAGTCACCGCGTTCCTCAAACATTACGACCTATCAGGAGTCAAAGCTTGCGCGAGATGCTCGACGCCGATCCTGCATCACAACCCTGAAGACCCCAGGACGGGCTTACCTCTGGTGGAATTGCCACCTCGACAGTGGCGCACCAGTTGGGCAACGCTTCCGATAGCTGCACGGCCATCTGGTCACACCAGTCGCTTGAGAAGGCCGGCTTCGCGCAAAGATCGCCCCTTGTTAATTCAGGTGATGCCGCCCAGTACCAATGCGCACTCAGGTCAGCCAGCGCCGCCTGCGCGTGCCAATACTGGCGTGCCTCAATATTCATCTGAATGATCTCGGTGCCAAAGATCAGTAAAACCAGCATCCCTGAAATCGCCAGCGCGGCACCTATCATGAAGTCAATTAACACGGGTTATTCCTAGCTAATCATCACAGCAACCAGCCTTCGGAAGAAAACTGGCCCCAATGATCGAGTGTCAGCGTTGGAAGCGTTTCCTCCGACAACCTGGGGACCATCGATAATCGAAACGCCAGACCATCGTTGGGCAGTTTTAGATCCAGCGCATAATGCTGGTTGATGCGCTCGCTCAACGAGACATGCAGGAGGAGTTCATCGAGCGATTGGTATCGACCACGCTTGAGTCGCATCTGCTCCTGGGTGGTGGCCATGGTTTGTAGTGATAGCCGTGCCTCGGTGACGACCGAGCGGAGCTGATGCTGCCGATAGCTGGGATAGGTCAACCGCGCCAGAATGGCGATGATCGCGAGTACCACCAAAAGCTCGATTAGACTGAAACCCCTAAACAGCTGCCCACCAGGGCGTTGGCTAATGCCCTCGGTAGTACTGGAAAATGTAATGCCGAGGCTTTTGTCCTTTGCTTCCATACCGCTCACCCCCACGTCGGAACTTACGAAGGCGAAGTGTGCTCGGAGATTCCATTAAGGCATCCATCACAGCCCGATTGTGAGAGTAGATAACTGAAAAAGATGTTTAAACGCCGCCGGTAATATCAAACGAGGATGTTGGCCGCGGGTCGCAAGGTTGATTGCTCGGCAAACAATACGAGCGCATGCAATGTGGGCGATGCGAGAGATGTCTCGAATTCCGTAAGCCAGCCGGGCAGACACCGATTCAAAAAAAACGCCCCTCGACTACCGATGGGCGCGTGCTTTTTAATCAAAGGCTAGGTATCAACCAGACGCTCAGTGCAAACTCTGGGTCGTCGGCACCTCGGGCGCTCGGTCGCGCATGGCCTCGCGAGAGAACTGTAGCGCAGAGCCATCGAGTAGGGCGAATACCCGATCTCCGGGACTGAACTCGCCCTCGAGAATGGCCTGCGCAAGCGGGTTTTCTATCAATTGCTGAATCGCCCGTTTTAGCGGTCTCGCACCGTAGACCGGATCAAAGCCTACGCGCGATAATTGCTCGTACACCGCGTCACTCAATTCAAGCGCTAGCTCACGATCCGCCAGGCGCTCAGACAGCTGTGCCACCTGAATCTCGGCGATCGAGCGAATCTGCTCAGCGCCGAGTGGCTGGAATACCACAGACTCATCGATCCGGTTGATGAATTCAGGTCTGAAGTGATCACCGACCACACCCATGACCTCGCGTTTCATGTCCTGGTGATCGCTACCCACCATCTCCTGAATCACATCCGACCCAAGATTCGAAGTCATCACCACAACGGTGTTACGGAAATCGACGGTACGTCCCTGTCCATCGGTCAATCGACCATCGTCGAGCACCTGCAAGAGAATATTGAAGACATCGGGATGCGCTTTTTCGACTTCATCGAGCAATAGCAGCGAATAAGGCCTACGCCGCACTGCCTCAGTCAGATAGCCGCCTTCTTCGTAGCCAACATAGCCGGGAGGCGCACCAATCAGCCGGGCCACCGAATGCTTTTCCATAAATTCCGACATATCGATTCGAATCAGTGATTGCTCGCTATCGAATAGAAACTCAGCGAGTGCTTTGCACAGCTCGGTTTTACCGACACCGGTCGGACCGAGAAACAGGAACGAGCCATTGGGGCGCTTTGGATCAGACAGCCCAGCTCGGGCACGGCGCACCGCATTCGATACGACTCTGACCGCTTCGTCCTGACCTACTACCCGTGCCTGAAGCGAAGACTCCATCCGAAGTAGGCGGCTGCGATCGCCTTCTAACATTTTGGATACCGGGATCCCGGTCCAGCGCGATACCACCTCGGCCACTTCATCCTCGGTCACCCGAGATTTCAGCAAGGTTGGCTCAGGCTGACCTTCACCATCGGCCGCTGCTAACCGCTTTTCGAGTTCAGGGATCACACCATATTGAATCTCTGACATCCGCGCGAGATCACCCGATCGGTGGGCCGCCTCCAGATCTTGCTTCGCTTGCTCGATATCGCCCTTGATCTGCGCACTGCCCTGCACCACCGCTTTCTCGGCAGTCCAGACCTCTTCCAGATCAGCGAACTCCCGTTGCACCGCTGTGATTTGTTCGTCTAACAACTCGACCTGCTTGATCGCTGCTTCGGTGGTGTCCTTTTTCACCGCCTCGCGTTCGATCTTCAGCTGAATCAACCGACGCTCGAGCTTATCCATCGATTCGGGCTTCGAATCAATCTCCATTCGAATTCGACTCGCCGCCTCATCAATCAGGTCGATGGCCTTGTCCGGCAACTGACGATCGGTGATGTAGCGCTGACTCAATCGAGCCGCAGCAATGATCGCGCTGTCGGTAATCGCCACGCTATGATGCACCTCGTAGCGTTCTTTGAGGCCGCGAAGGATTGCGATGGTGTCCTCTTCAGAAGGCTCATCAACCAACACCCGCTGAAAACGTCGCTCGAGTGCGGCGTCTTTTTCCACGTACTGACGATACTCATTGAGAGTGGTAGCCCCAACGCAGTGCAACTCACCGCGTGCCAGCGCAGGCTTCAACATATTGCCCGCGTCCATTGAGCCCTCGGCTTTCCCCGCACCCACCATAGTGTGTAACTCGTCGATGAAAAGAATGACGCGACCATCCTCTTTTCCCAGCTCGTTGAGTACGGCCTTTAGGCGCTCCTCAAAATCACCACGGAACTTGGCACCCGCGAGCAGGGAGCCAAGATCAAGCGCCAAAATACGCTTACCTTTTAAACCCTCGGGCACCTCACCGTTGACCACGCGCTGCGCGAGACCCTCGATGATCGCAGTTTTACCAACCCCCGGCTCACCAATGAGCACCGGATTATTTTTGGTACGTCGCTGCAGCACCTGAATCGTCCGGCGAATCTCATCGTCACGGCCTATAACCGGATCCAACTCGCCCGACTCTGCTCGGGCTGTTAGGTCGACAGTGTATTTCTCCAGTGCCTGACGCTGCTCCTCGGCATCGGCTGACTGCACGCCTTCGCCGCCGCGAACATCGTCGATCGCCTGCTTAAGCGCTACCTCTGTCAGACCCGACTTGGTAAAAAGCGCAGCCAGCGGCGATTTGGACTCCGCCATGGCTAAAAATACGAGATCACTCGAGATATAGGCGTCGTTTCGATCCTGCGCCAACTTATCGGCTCGATTTAGTAAGCGCACCAATGCTGGCGACCCCTGAACATCACCTGAGCTATCACGCAACGTTGGTACCTTACCCAATAACTCGTCAGCCCCTTGCTTCAATACCTGGCTATTGCCACCTGCTTTCTGCACCAATGGCGCGATCGCACCACCCGATTGATCCAATAACGCCCGCAATACGTGTGCTGGCTCAATCACCGAGTGATCGCGACCAACGGCCAGCGACTGGGCATCACCCAGCGCCTGTTGCAATGGATTGGTTAGTTTATCCATTCGCATGTCACACTCCTCGGCCTCTTTAAGGCCCAACATTCTTCGTTGCAAAAGACATGGGATTTGTAAGGGTATTTTTCAAGGGCTGCTGCCCCAGACGGGTTAAGGGGTTATTAGGTTGAGGGGCTACTTGGTCAGCGGGGCCAGCGGGGTTAGTGAGATAGAGTGTTACCGGCTTAATCGGTCAACCAGACCAGCGTTGCCATTCGGCCCGTGACACCGTCTCGTCGATGCGAAAAAAATCGCTCTGGATTGCTGTACGAGCAATGGTCGCCCCCGAGTATTGCATCGGGGTGCAGACCCGCTGAGAGCAGTTGCCGTGTCGCTATGGCATTGAGATCGAGACAGTAATGCCCGGATTTCTGTCGACTCGTCGTCACCGCGTCATCCGCAGGACTCATGTCAAATGCATCTAAGACCTCAGGCCCAACCTCAAAGGCCTTCGCACCAATGGCAGGTCCTAACCACGCAACCAGCGACTTGGAGCTAACAGGGAGCTCATCGAGTGTCGCTTTCAGCACACCGGCCGCTAGCCCCCGCCAACCACCGTGAACCGCAGCCACACAGCGAGCCTCTCGATCGACTAGCACAATGGGTAAGCAGTCCGCCGTCATAATGGTGCAGGCCTCGAGGGGTCGGCTTGTCCACGCCGCATCGGCCTCAGGTAAGACGCCCGCATCGGGAAGCGCAGCCACACTCGCACCATGTACCTGCTTTAACCAATGGATAGTCGGCGCGGGTGATATCGAGTTAATCAGTAACTGCCGATTGGCCGCGACGTTCTCGAAGGCATCCCCCACGTGGTCGCCTAAATTAAGCGAATGGTAGGGAGGAATACTGACGCCTCCCAAGCGTGTTGTGCTGACAACACGAACCCCACTGACACCCAGTTCGGGGTGCAAGCAATGAAGGTTAGACATCGATCTTGTCTTCGCTGTCGAGTACGTTCAGCAAATCGACTAGATCGTCAGGTAAATCGGTTTCAAACTCCATCCAATCACCGCTGGCTGGATGCTCGAACTCGAGCGCCTGCGCATGGAGTGCCTGGCGCGAGAAGTGTCGCAGAGTGTCAATCAGTAGCTCTGAGGCGCCCGCCGGTACCCGCTGCCGACCACCGTACAGTGGATCTCCCAATAAGGGCCATTTCCGATGCGCCATGTGAACTCTGATCTGATGGGTTCGGCCCGTCTCCAGGTTTACCTGAAGCTGGGTGTAGTGCTTAAAGCGATGCGCTATCCGGTAGTGAGTGACTGCCTGCTTACCCTCCGCAACCACCGCCATTTTAGTGCGTGCCGTTGGATGCCGATCGATGGGTGCATCGATTCGGCCGCCCCCCGTTAAGGCACCAGTGCAGACCGCACAATAGGTTCGCGAGACACTGCGCTCTGAGAGTTGCGAGACCAATGATTTATGCGCCAGCGATGAGCGCGCGACAAACATGATCCCGGAGGTGTCTTTATCGAGTCGGTGCACGATACCACCGCGCGGCAACGCTTCAAGCTCTGAGGCATGAGCGAGCAAGGCATTTACCAAGGTGCCATCGGCATGCCCTGCCGCGGGGTGAACTACAAGTCCCGCGGGCTTGTTGATGACCAAAATGTGCTCGTCCTCGTAAATAATATCGAGTGCCATCGGCTGTGGCTGCCATTCGACCAACGGTTCATCGGGGACTGACAGCACAATAGTGTCGTTTGCATGCGCCTTGTCCCTTGGCTTTACCTGCGCACCCGACACCAGTAACTGGCCCGATTTAATCCAAGCCGATAAGCGACTGCGTGAATAGTCGGGGAACAATTCGGCTGCCACTTGGTCCAAGCGCATACCGTGACAGCGAATCGGAATAATCGCTTCGAGCGATGAGTTATCTGATGAATCTGTCACGACTATTCCAATTGGGACCGATTAAATGGTGTTTTCAAAACAATACCGCAGGTTACAATGCGCGACCGAAATGCTATCAGATGGAAGCCCGACGTTGATAAAAGCTTTACTCCAGACACAAATGCGGATGCTCGCATTGATCATGATCAGCGTCGTCGTAAGCGGTTGCACCCTATTTGGTGACGATGAAATAGCCACCGATACGCTATCTGGGGAACAGCAGATGTATCGTGAGGCCCAGCGATACATTGCCAGCTCTAACTACGATCTCGCGATTGCCACATTACAATCGCTTGAGAGCCGCTACCCGTTTGGAAAGTTTGCAGAGCAAGCGCAGCTCGAATTGATCTTTGCCTATCATGGGGCCTTTCAAAACGAAGCCGCGATCGAAGCAGCCGATCGATTTATCCGCCTGCATCCCACCCACCCCGATGTGGATTATGCGTTCTACATGAAAGGTGTAGCCCCCTACGATCTCACCGAGGACTTTCTCTCTGGGCTTATTCCCTCTGACGACTCTAAGCGAGATGTCTCCCGTGCGCGCGAGTCGTTTGCCGAATTTTCTCAATTGATAGCCCGATACCCCAACAGCCGTTACGCACCGGATGCGAGAGCCAGGATGATCTATCTCCGCAACATGCTGGCTCGTCACGAGATTCATGTAGCCAACTACTATTTTCGTCGTGGTGCCTACATGGCGGCGCTCAAGCGCGGTCAGAACGTGGTGGAAAACATGCAGCAGTCGACCGCTGTAGCAGATGGACTAGCGGTTATGGCCCAGGCCTACGCACTCATGAACCTTGACGACCTCGCGCAGGATACGCTCAGTGTGCTGTGTGTGAATTACCCAGAGCATCCCATGCTTGAGGAAAACTGCAGCATTGCAACCGAATTTCGGTTCGACAAGCTCGAGCACTCTTGGATTAATCGGGCAAGTTTCGGTCTGTTTGATCCGCCAAAACCACCCCAATTTGACTACCGCCCCACGGTGGTAGACAGCGAGAGCGACGACGGCTCTTGGTGGCCTTTTTAGCGCCAAGCCCTACTTCCGGTTGGAGCAACTAAGCGTTCCGAGAGCGCTAAGCTAGCTCTGGATGTTAAGACTCTCAGTACCCGATAGCGGGTAGATCTCATAGGTCCAAGTTGCAGCGCTTCAATTTTTTCGCCACGCCCAAGAGATGGGATACCGCCGATCTCGCCCGAAGCCGCGGGTCGTAATCCGAACCCCTACAGGCGCTTGACGCCGCTTGTACTCATTCAGATCAATGAGCCGTGTCACACGCTCAACGTCAGCGCGCTCAAAGCCAGCACCAATAATGACTTCCGGGCTTTCATCTAGCTCGACGTAGCGCTCAATAATGTCATCGAGTACGTCATAGGGTGGCAGGCTGTCCTCGTCCTTCTGATCTGGCGCCAACTCAGCTGATGGTGGTCGCTCAATAACGCGCTCGGGAATGCAGTAGCCAAGGCTGTTTCGATACCTCGCCAAGGCATAAACCAACATCTTTGGGCAGTCTTTGAGCGCATCAAAGCCGCCGGCCATATCGCCGTAGAGGGTTGAGTAACCAACGGCCAACTCACTCTTATTTCCAGTCGTCAATACCAGCCGATGGCGCTTATTGGAGATCGACATCAACAACACACCACGACAGCGCGCTTGTAGGTTTTCTTCGGTAATGTCGGGACTCAAGCCCTCAAACTGGGGCGCGAGAGACTGCATAAACTCATCAAATATTGCTTCGATCGAAATCGCGCTGTACTCGACACCCATGACGTTTGCCTGTTCCGCCGCATCCTCGATACTCATATCCGCGGTGTACCGAAATGGCATCATCACCGCCTGCACTCGCTCTGCGCCTAGGGCATCGACAGCAACCGCCAATGTCACTGCAGAATCGATCCCCCCTGAAAGCCCAAGGACCACACCGGGAAAACCATTTTTTTCAACGTAGTCTCTGACACCCGTGACTAGCGCCTGCCAAACCGATGCCAATTCCGCAGGACCTTTTGGTATTGGTTGCTGCTCAATCACAATGCCGCGCACCGAGCGCTCTATGGCTAATTGGTATTGCCCCTCGGTGTAGTCAGACGTCACAACAGCTAACTGGCCATCGGCATTCACCGCAAAAGAGCCACCGTCAAAGACGAGCTCGTCCTGCCCGCCCACCTGGTTGACGTACACCATGGGAATATTCTGCTCGCGCGCCCGATCACCTAAGAGCTCCCAGCGCTCTTTGTGCTTGCCGCGGTGAAACGGTGAAGCATTGAGGTTGACAAGGATTTCAGCACCGACGCGCCGCGCACTGTCAGCGGGCTCTGAATGCCAGATATCTTCACAAATAGTGACGCCCACCTTGACGCCATCAACGTCAATCACGCAGGGCGCATTGCCTTCGCTGAAATAACGCTTTTCATCGAATACCTGATAATTGGGCAAACATTGTTTGTGATACTCCGCGACGAGTTGGCCTTTGTGAATCATCCCCGCCGCATTGAATAGCTCGCCATCCTGCGTCCGTGGGTAACCAATGAGGACCCACGCCTGTGGCGGTAATTCGCGCTTTAAATGGTCGATTGCCTTGTCGATATGCTCAGCAAGGGCGGGGCGTAACAATAGATCTTCGGGAGGATATCCGGTCAGGGTCAGCTCAGGAAATACAAACAGATGCGAGGCATCGGGTTCTGACTCGACAGCCACCGAGGCAAGCACCTTGGCGGTGTTGCCAGTGATATCACCCACCCACGTATTGAGCTGACACATTACCACTTTCATGCTTTTCTCCCTCATCCGCAGCGAGGCTAATGCGAATGACTACTGCTATAGTGCTCCTGACGCCCGCGACAGTTTATGTGCCCATGCCGCAACACACTAATCGCTACGACAAGGATACCATCGACCGGTCCCGTGTCTTCGCCGTTTATAACGTATATCGCTTAGTCATCGGCTCGGTTTTGTTGGCGCTCTTCCTATCGACGGCGGCGGATCAAACGGCAAACGAAAGCTACCTTAATCAGCAGCTCATTGGTGCAGGACTTCTTTTGCTGTCCAACATTATTCTCGCTTCTGTCGCCACCAGAACCCCACTAGATAGCGAACCGGGCATTTTCGCTGTGCTGTTACTCGATATCGTCGCAACCACCTTAATCGCCCACCCGAACGCAGTATTGGGCAGTGGATTTTCGGCACTGTACTTGGTGACGGTCGCCGCAGCGAGTATGTTGCTTCGAGATCGCCAACTTGCCACCTTAGTGGCAGCCCTTGCGACGCTTTAGATTTTGGTCGATACGGCATTCCATATTGCGACCGATACTAACAGCCAGGGCGGGCTGTTAGCTGCCGGCTTGCGCGGTATTCTCATCTTTGCAGTCAGTTGGATTGGGCAGCTCGTTACCGCCAACATGACGGTCGCCGAGCAACGCGCCATAGACGCGACGACTGAGGCCGAGCGGCTACAGGAGTTAAATGATGAGATCGTCGAGCATATGCAGACCGGTATTCTATCGGTCTCCAGAGACAGTCAAGTTCGCGCAGTCAATGCAGCAGCCCGAGATCTCCTGAATTTAAGTCATTGGGGCTATCAAACTATCGAGTCGATTGATCCCAATCTCGCCTTGGCACTTGAGGAATGGCGTGCAGGTGGTGGGCACAGGCCCGAACCGTTTCAGCCCAAGACCGTCACTCGAACGCTGTTGCCGCGCTTTACCAGCATCGATGAAACCAGAGCCGGGGAAGCACAGCTATTCATCGACGATTACACACCCATGACCCAGTTTTTGCCCAAGCATTGAAACTGAGTTCATTAGGCCGCCTTACCGGAAGCATCGCCCATGAAATACGAAACCCGCTCGCAGCCGTGAGCAATGCGGTGCAGCTACTCGCTGAAAATCCCGATATGAACGAGTCAGACCCGGCTCTGACCTCGATCATGTTAAACAACACGAAGCGCATCGATGACACGGTCAATCACGTGCTCGAACTCTCTCGACGCGTACCGCCCGATTTTAAAACCCTCAATCTGGATACCTGGATTCCAGGCTATCTTGAGGAATTTTAGGAGGGCCGTGCCGATCAGCCGACTGTCTATTTACAACAGGAAACACCGGTTTCAATTACCGCTGATGAGAAACAATTGAAGCGGGTACTCGATAATCTGCTCGACAATGCGCTGCGACACTCCGAACTTAAAACCGTACAACTCGAAGCACATTTGGCGGTCAGTGCGAGCCCCTCCAACAATCTTTGCCACCTCGATATCATCGACTTTGGTGATGGAGTACCCGAATCCTCTCAAAGCCGTTTGTTCGAGCCCTTCTTTACCACAATAGCGAGCGGAACTGGCCTCGGCTTGTACCTTTGTAAAGAGTTGTGCGAGAGCAATGGAGCCGATTTGAGGTATCGTAGAACCGACGGGGGCGAGAGCGCTTTCAGAGTCAGCCTGCAACTGGAAAAAGGTGTCGTGTAGTGAGTCAAACCGTACTACTGGTCGACGACGAACCCGATATTCTGCGAACGCTTGAAATCGCGCTCGCGCGCATGAATCTGAATACGGTATGCGCCGATTCATTGTCCTCGGCGATGCGAGCCATCGATGAAGCTAAGCCCGATCTCTGTCTTACCGATATGCGACTTCCTGATGGCAATGGGCTACAACTGGTGGAGCACGTTCAGGAGCTCGATGCCTCCCTGCCTGTGGCCGTCATCACTGCACACGGGAGTATTGAAACGGCGACCAAGGCACTTAAATTAGGTGCCTTTGATTTTGTCAGTAAGCCGGTCGCGCTCGATAAGTTGCGTGAGCTCGTAGGTCACGCTCTGAAACTCAAAGTGGATGCGCCGACTATCGTCACGCATGAACTATTGGGACCATCGGCGGCAACCGATAGGCTTCGCGCCAAAATTATTAAAGTCGCGCGCAGCCAGGCGCCGGTTCATGTCTTTGGGGAATCGGGATCCGGTAAAGAGGTCGTCGCCAGGCTGATTCATCGCAGTAGCTCACGCGATGACGGACCATTCATTGCTGTTAACTGTGGTGCCATACCCCCCGAGCTGGTTGAGAGTGAGTTATTCGGTCACCTGAAAGGCTCGTTCACTGGCGCGGTACAAGACAAGCAGGGGCTATTTCAGGCAGCCAAAGGTGGCACCCTGATGCTCGACGAAATTGCCGAGCTGCCGCAGCCAGTTCAAGTGAAGTTACTGAGAGCAATACAGGAAAAAGCAGTCCGCCCTGTGGGCAGTGAAACCGAGATTGCTACCGATGTCAGGTTGATCAGTGCGACACATCAACGTCTCGGTGATTTGGTAGCTACGGGACGCTTTCGGGAGGATTTGTTCTATCGAATCAATGTGATCGACGTTGAGGTACCCTCACTTGCTCAGCGCCGAGATGACATTCCCCACCTGATCACTAATCACTTGTCTCGTCTTGCCTCTGAAGAGGGAATCGAATCTCTCGTAGTCAGTGATGCTGCCATGGAGCGTCTGATCAACAATTACTACCCGGGCAATGTCAGACAGCTCGAAAATATCCTCGCTCGCGCTGCCGCAATGGCGGAGGGCGGCGTGATCGAAGAGGAAGATTTAGAAATCTCACCAGTACCCGAGGCGATGGCGACAGCAGCAGTACAGCCCGCACCCACCGAGGCTGCAGATCTGAATCAGACATCGCTACTGGCGCAGGTCGGCGGGGATTTAGACGGCCACCTTGAAGCCGTTGAGCGCGAGATCTTAGCGGAGGCAATGACCGCACATCGATGGAATAGAACCGCCGCTGCAGAGGCACTCGGCGAAAGCTTTAGAAGCCTCCGATACCGCCTAAAAAAGTTGGGCTTCGAGGACTAGCGCTGCCCCCAACCATCGCGCAGCGATGGCCTACCGATTCGGTTCAACACCAGCGAGCGATTAGACCCATCAGCGCACATAGACCAGGTCATGTTTCGGCTGCTGATTCCTGATGGCTGAAACAAAACACCATCAGATACCGGTCGAGTTCCCTGTCGATTCATGACGGGTCGGGCCGCCCAGCGCCACATTCTGACGAGCTCCCAGTCTCCTCTCTGCTGTCGCCAGACCGCGACACCATTTGAATAATATCCCGAGCACTTAATACCCGTCTGCTTTTTTACTTTGGGGGCGGGGCAGACCATCATTTCCGTCTGCTCAATAACGGCTTGATGGCGTGCCAATAGCACCGCACTGTGGAGCTGACGCATATCGCTGATGAGCGACACTCGAGTCTTAAAAGCCGAAAGCGCCGGCGCGGTCATCGATGCCAGCACTGCAGTAATCAGCATGACGATCAAGAGCTCGATCAGCGTGAAACCGGTCATTTTTAATTGCAACGCCACGGGGACACTCTGACCAAGGAGAATGCTCAAGCACGCATCAAAGGTCAGTTTTCATCAAAAATGAGGGATATTGGCGAAGCGGATGGCGTTCATAGAGTAACCACCAATCAGCATAGCGTGCCGGATCTGCGGTTGAGAAAATGAAGATAAACAGCCCACCTGTGCCTTCCTAGCCACGGCTCGGGCACTGGGATTAATTTTCCACCAGTCGCTGATGACTTAGAGCGCTACACCTCAACTGTGGGAATTCGGAGCTCTTTGGGTAGCGAGAACGTGATGTTTTCTGGGCGACCGTCCAGCGATTGCACGGTCGAATGACCTTGAGCCTTGAGCCAATCCACCACACCCTCCACGAGGTGCTCGGGTGCTGACGCTCCCGCGGTTACTCCTACGGTATCGCCATCGGATACCCACGCAGGATCGATCATGTCAGCGCTATCAATAAGATAGCCCTGCGCACCACATCGCTCTGCCAACTCACGCAACCGATTAGAGTTCGAGCTATTGGGCGAGCCCACTACGAGCACCACGTTGGCTTTGGCTGCGAGATCTTTCACCGCGTCCTGGCGGTTTTGGGTGGCGTAACAAATATCGTCTTTGCGAGGACCTTGAATATTGGGAAAACGCTCGCGCAAGGCATCGATGACTATCGCCGTATCGTCAACCGACAAGGTGGTCTGAGTGACATAGGCCAAATTATCAGGGTCACGCACCTCGAGTGACGCCACCTGATCTTCATCTTCGATCAGGTACATCTCGCCACCTTTCGAGCGATCGTACTGACCCATGGTGCCCTCGACTTCGGGGTGACCCTCGTGCCCGATCAAGATGCACTCGCGACCCGCACGACTAAACGCCGTCACTTCAACATGAACTTTCGTTACCAGCGGGCACGTAGCATCAAACACTTGCAAGCCCCGCTCCGACGCTTCGGCTTGCACAGCCTTGGATACACCATGCGCACTGAAAATCACGATCGCGTCGTCTGGCACCTCGTGCAACTCTTCGACAAATACAGCTCCGCGATCTCGCAAATCATCTACAACAGTCTTGTTGTGCACGACCTCGTGGCGCACATAAATGGGCCTACCGAATACTTCGAGTGCTCGATTAACGATATCGATAGCCCGATCAACGCCCGCACAGAAACCCCGGGGATTGGCTAGCATGACAGTCATCAGTGCACCTCCGCTGGTTCAACGCGATCGATTTTGACGCGAAACGTCAAAGTCCGACCCGCAAGTGGATGGTTGAAGTTAACACGGACCGTCTCATCATCAAATGAATCGATGACACCTGGCACCTCACCGCCGGCTGCATCAGCGAATGAAAACACCATGCCGGCGGTCAAGTCAGCGTCGCCCGCGAAGTCCGATCTACGAACTTCCTGAAAATTATCGGGATGCGGCTCGCCAAATCCATCCTCAGGTGCTATTTCAAAGATGGCGCTATCTCCGCCTTTTAAATCGACCAAGCAAGCCTCAAATCCGGGTAACAGCGAGCCATCACCCATCACAAAATCGACGGGACTTCGGTCAAAATTACTGTCGACTTCCTCGCCGGTCTCGAGGGTAATCGAGAAATTGAGAAACACTCGGGTATTGGGGCCTATCGGTAACTCAGAACTCATAGGATCACGCTAGTCGTCAGAAACAAAAGCATCCCAAAGCAGCAGACAAGCACCGAGCGTAATACCCGAGTCCGCCACATTGAATGCTGGGAAATACCAGTTTTGATAATGCAGGGAAATAAAATCAACCACGTAGCCATGGGCCACACGATCTATAAGGTTGCCGATACCGCCACCCAGAATGAAACCGAGCGCGATCGTCAGACGGAGCTTGCTCACCTCCAATCGCCACAGCCATACCAGCACAAAAACACTGACGGCGAGAGCGACGCCGCTTAGAAACCATCGTTGCCAGCCCCCGGCACTCGCCAGAAAACTGAATGCGGCGCCGGTATTGTGTGCGAGCGTGAGATCGAACCACGATGTGAGCTCCAGCGGAACGCGATAAGTCAGGTGCTGTGTTGCCAGCATTTTGGTCAGCTGATCGAGACCAATGACGAGCGCGGCAAGCCACAGCCCCAGCAAAGGTGCTGATAGCCAGGGCGATCGGGCCGGCGCATCAAGCATAATGACGAACTTCGCCTTCGCCATCGACGTTGGTGACGCATCGGACACACAGTGTTGGGTGCGCGGCGACCTGGCCCACATCATCGCGTTTATGCCAGCATCGCTCACATTTTTCGGCATTACTGGCGACAACAACAACGCGTAAACCCTCGAGCTCCCCAGCAAAGGCTTCGGCTGGCGCCTCATCCAACGCGCTACAGGTAGCATCTGAAGTAATGAGGACGAAGCGCAGCTCATCCCCCAAATGCTCGAGTGTCGCCCTCAGTTCATCGCTCGCATAGAGTGCGACGTTGGCATCGAGCGAGCCGCGGACGTTACCCTCGGCACGACTCGCCTCCAGCGCCTTGTTTACATCCTGACGCACCTGCTGACAGGTCGACCAAAAGTCGTCATCGAACTCATCGTCGGCCACGTCGCCCGGTAGCTCGTACCAGGCGCTCAGAAATACCGATGAGGCATGCTCACCTGGCAAATTCTCCCAAATCTCTTCGGCGGTAAAGCTGAGTACCGGCGCAATCCAGCAGGCGAGTGCTTCGGCTAGGTGATAGAGCGCGGTTTGGGCTGACCGACGCGGCTGCGAATCAGCCTGCGTGGTGTACTGACGATCCTTGATCACATCGAGGTAAAAACCACCCAACTCACCACTGCAGAAATTGTGGACCTTGTGATACACGTGATGGAATTGATAGGTGTCGTAGGCGTCGAGCAACTCGGCCTGCAAGGCGGCCGCACGACGGATAATCCAACGATCCAGCGGTAGCAGTTCGGCCGCTGAGAGCTGATCGCGCGATGGATCAAAGCCAGCCAAGTTCGCCAACAAAAATCTCGCAGTATTACGGATACGCCGATAGGCATCCGCTGTGCGCTTGAAGATTTCGTCGCTCGCTGCGATTTCGTTTCGGTAGTCAGCTGACGACACCCAGAGTCTCAGCACGTCGGCACCGATATCATTCATCGCCTTTTTTGCGGGAATGATATTACCCAGCGACTTCGACATCTTCCGCCCTTCACCATCGACAGTGAAACCATGGGTCAACACCTGGCGGTAAGGGGATTCGCCGAAAGCGCCAATTCCGGTCAGCAGCGATGACTGAAACCAGCCCCGATGCTGATCGGAGCCTTCGAGGTAAAGATCAGCAGGTGCAGATAAGCCACCACGCTCGCGTAGAACACAGGCATGGGTAACACCGGAGTCAAACCAGACATCGAGCGTGTCGGTGACCTTGTCGTAATGTTCGCTGTCAGCACCCAATAGCTCATCAGCCGAGAGATCAAACCAGGCATCAATGCCGGTGCCTTCAATTCGCTTAGCCACTTCCTCAATCAAGCGCTCGGTATCCGGATGGAAGCTGCCATCGACCTTATTCACAAACAACGGAATGGGAACACCCCAGGTCCGCTGTCTCGAAATACACCAATCGGGTCGACCATCGAGCATGGCGTCGATTCTTGCGCGGCCCCAATCCGGCACCCAGCTCACTTCATCGACCGCGGCCTTCGCACCCTCGAGTAACCCCTGCTTTTCCATCGAAACAAACCACTGAGGTGTCGCGCGGAAAATAATCGGAGTTTTGTGCCGCCAGCAATGCGGATAGGAGTGATTGAACGACCGATGACACAGCAGAGTGCCTCGCGCTGCGAGCTCTTCGACAATCGCGTGGTTGGCCTTGAAGATATGTTGCCCTTCAAACACAGGTGTTCCCGGTAGGTAAACACCGTTGCCGCCGACTGGGTTGTAGACCTCAAGGCTATAATCCTTGCCGATCTGGAAGTCCTCCAAACCATGAGCCGGCGCCGTGTGCACACAGCCGGTACCCGCATCGGTCGTCACATGATCGCCCAGCATGATCGGCACCGGCGTGCTATCAAACGGCGGGATCACCAAGACGCGATCGAGGGCATCGCCTTTGATCTTTGCTAACACCGCAGGTGACTCAGCACCGAAACGCTCGGCGCAGTCTTCGATCAGCGCTTCTGCTATGAGAACAGCACGACCAGCGACCTCAACCAGCGCATAGTCGAGATCAGCAGCAACACTGACGCCTCGGTTCGCTGCCAGCGTCCAGGGCGTAGTCGTCCAGATCGCTACCGTTAACTCACCGGCGAAATCGGTTCCCAGCAATTCGCGCGCGGCCGCCTGATCAGCAAAAGGGAATGCCACGTCGACAGCCGAGGATATTTTATCCTGGTATTCAACTTCGGCTTCAGCAAGAGCCGAGCCACAATCGAGGCACCAATGCACCGGCTTGAACCCTTGTTGCAGGTGACCATTCGAGACTATCTTGCCCAGTGTGCGAACAATATTGGCCTCGAATTCGAAATTCATGGTCAGGTAGGGGTCCTGCCAGTCGCCAACGACACCCATACGCTTGAAGTCAGTACACTGCGCCTCGACCTGTCGCGCAGCATAGTCTCGACACTTCTGCCGAAATTCAGCCGGGGTCACTTTGTGACCGGGCTTGCCCACTTTTTTCTCGACGTTCAGCTCGATCGGTAGCCCGTGACAATCCCATCCCGGCACGTAGGGCGCATCGAAACCCGACAAGGTCTTCGACTTGACGATGATGTCCTTCAGAATCTTATTGATCGCATGACCGACGTGTAATTCACCGTTCGCGTAGGGGGGACCATCATGCAGGATAAAGGTCGGTCGCCCCGCTCCCTCTGCTCGCATCAAGCCGTAGAGATCCATCGCCTCCCATTGCTTGAGCCGCTCGGGCTCACGCTGCGTTAGATTCGCCTTCATGGGAAACGCCGTTTCCGGCAAGTTCAGAGTGCTTTTGTAGTCGCTCATCTGTCTGTCAATACGTCTCTTCTATTACTGCCCAACCACCGGGTTGGCGCTGTGCCAGGCTCGGGCCATGTCACGGTCATTGGCGATAGCCGCTTTAAGGGCATCCAGTGACTCAAACTTGTGCTCGTCTCTGAGTTTTACCTTGAATTCCACTGTTAATCGCTCGCCATAGATCTCGCGGTCGAAGTCCAGTAAGTGCACCTCGAGATTGGCTTTAGCGCCATCATCGACCGTGGGTCTAACACCGACATTCGCTACCGCGGGCGCATTATGCATCCCGGCACCACTAACACGCACGGCGAAAACGCCAAAAAGAGGTGATTTCACGCGTTTAAGGGCAATATTTGCGGTGGGGGTGCCAATTTGCCGACCGAGTTGCTTGCCGCGGATCACACGTCCCGACAGCGTAAAGGGTCGCCCGAGTAGCTGTGCCGCATCATCAAAGTCTGAGCGCGCAAGCGCTTCGCGAATCCGGGTGCTGCTAACTCGTTCCCCATCGACATCAAAAGTCGATGTCGGTACTACCTCGTAACCGAATTCCGTGGCCAGTGACTGTGTATAAGCGAGGTCTCCTTCACGCGCCTTCCCGAAACGAAAGTCATCGCCGAAGGCGATATAGCGAGCGCCCAAACCATCGACAAAGATCTGCTGAATAAAGTCTTTAGGGGACATCGAGCGCAATCGATCGTCGAAGCGCAGGCATAGCAGCCTATCAATACCCTCAGCGGCGATGGCTTCGGCTTTTTCACGAAATGTCATCAGACGCGGCGGTGCTCGGTCAGGGAACAAAAACTCGCCCGGCATCGGCTCGAAGGTAATCACCGTCGTCTCTAGTCCGCGCTCCGCTGCTTCGGCCTTGAGATGGGCTAAGACCTGTTTATGGCCTCGATGAACACCATCAAAAGCACCAATGGTGACAGCGCACTGCCTATCGGTACTGTTAAGATTGTGTTGTCCGCGGATTAGCTGCATGACGCGTGGTTATTTAGTGATTAAGCGCGAAAGTATACAGAAGGAAGCTCTAAGACACCGAGTCCGATGTCGCCTACAGCCTAAGGTGTTTTGATCGTCTGCCAGCGAAGGCCCGTGATTGCCAGTATGAGGACATAGGCCGCGCTACCAGCCATTACCAGCACACTCATCCAGAATACGCGCCAGCCCAACTCACCGCTTAGCCACGCGGGCACCTCAGGCGCGAGCCAAAGGATCACCACTGCCATGGCAACAACACCGCAAATCAGGCGCGCAAAAAACTTGAAATCATAGATAGGCGACAGATCGATACCACCCTTCACCAGCCCACGGTATAGCAGTGCGGCGTTGATCCAGGCTGACGCACTAGTCGCCAGGGCGAGACCCACATGGCCCATGTCGTAGTACCACATCAATGGGAATACAAACACCACGTTGAGCACCATATTGCTGACCATGGCGATGATGCCGATCTTTACCGGAGTCTTCATGTCCTGTCGCGCGTAGTAGCCGGGTGCTAGCACCTTGATCAACATAAAGCCGCCCAAACCCAGTGTATATGCCCTAAGACTCGCTGCTGCCATTTCGACATCACGAGTCCCAAATGCGCCGTATTGAAATAAGGTCGCGAGAATAGGCTCAGCCAATAGCCAAAGCGCCACAGTCGCGGGCACTGCGATCAGCAAGACATTCCTAACCGCCCAAGACAGAGTGGCAGCAAATTGACCGCCTTCATCGCGTGTACTCAGCGCTGACAACGACGGCAGGATGACGGTCGCAATCGCGATTGCGAACACACCGAGCGGCAACTCGGTCAGCCGATCCGAGTAGTAAAGCCAGGACACACTGCCGCTCGGCAATAAACTGGCGAGCACGGTGTCGAACAGCAAATTGATCTGACTGACCGAGACCCCGAATAGCGCAGGCACCATGAGCGCCATGATTTTGCGGACACCGGGGTCGCGGTTATCCCAAACGGGTTTCGGGGTCAGTTTTAGCGAATGCAGTGATGGCAACTGAAACAACAACTGCACCACCCCTGCCAGCATGACGCCCATCGCGAGACCCATCGCAGGCTCCGCCATTCGTGGCGCCCAGATGGTTGCCGCGGCAATCAACGACAGGTTCAAGAGCACGGGTGTGTAGGCAGGCACCGCAAAGCGACCATAGCTATTCAGAATCGCGCCGCAGAGCCCGGTTAGAGAGATCAGCAGTAGGTAGGGAAACGTCCAAACAATCAGGTCAGCGGTAAGCGCTAGCTTGTCGGGGTCGCTGGCGAAGCCCGGTGCAAATACCAGCGCAACCCAAGGCGCCAGCAGCATGGCGATCGAAGTGAGTATAAACAAAGAGCCGCCCAGCACACCCGCCACGCGATTGACCAACGCTTTTACGGCGGCGTGGTCCTGCTGCTCCTTGGTCTCGGTGAGAACGGGCACAAAAGCCTGAGAGAAAGCGCCCTCGGCAAATAGGCGCCGTAGAAAATTAGGTACCTTGAAGGCTACAAAAAAAGCGTCGGCATTGGGGGCGGCACCCAGCAAATTGGCCAACACAACGTCCCGAGCGAGACCAAACAAGCGGGACAGCATGGTACCCATGCTGACGATTGCGCTCGAGCCTAAGAGACCGCGCTTGGGCTTTTCTTCCTGCCCTAGCTCATCGCTGTTAGTGGATTTAGTCATCGGCTAACCAACGATCACGGTAGCTGTCACCGTGCCTCGCTAACCACTGGAGAGCGATCAGCGTCTGACCGTTATTGATCTGCCCGCTGTCTAACAGAGCAATGGCATCCGATCGGTGGATCGAATGCACCAGTATATCCTCTTGCTCATCATCCAGACCCTTTACCTCGCCGATAGCCGCCGACGTTACCCGCCCCACAAATAAGCGAATCTGCTCGGAGCAACCGCCGGCGCTGGGATAAAAGGCAGCGATCGGCTCTAGCCGATCCATGGTGCAACCCGCTTCCTCCTGTGCTTCGCGAATGGCGACCGACTGGTCGGATTCACCGGGCTCGACAATCCCTGCTACCACCTCGAGCATCCATGGCGACTCGTCGTCGCGGATCGCTCCGGCTCGGAACTGCTCGATCAAAATAATGCGATCGCTTTGTATGTCCCAGGGTAGTACCGCGACGGCATCGCCGCGCTCGAATAGTTCTCTGGAGAATACTTCGGTCCAGCCCCCCGCAAAACGCCTATGGGTGACGGTGACTCGATCGACCGCAAAAAAGCCCTGATACACCCGCTCTCGCGCGGTGATCTCGACATCGCTGGCTCCAAAAGTCAGCGACAGCTCCGTCAAAATCGCCGCTCCGTGGTCCAGTTCACAGGCCTCGAGCAAGCATCAACCTGATCTTCTACTCCCAGAATCAGCGCGAACAGTGCCATTCGCAAGACCACGCCGTTATCCGACTGACGGAAGATGGCGAGGTTGGGATCATCGTTGAGGTCTTCGTCGAGCTCCTGTGCGCCGGCGCGCGAGTCCCGGGGTAGTGGATGCATGATCACCGTATTGGGCTCACAAAAAGCGGTGTAAATGCTTTGATTTAAGCGGAATCGGCCGCGGTACAGATCGGCATCTTCCTGCGTGTCGAAACGCTCCTCCTGAATCCGCGTACTGTAAACAATATCGACGTTGGCAATGCCCTGCTCGAGTTGATCGGTTTCAATGACCTCGTGTCCAGCCATTCTGAGTTCTTCGACAAGGCCTTCCGGCATTTTCAGTTCCGCAGGCGACACCAAGCGCACACTGACATCGTTAAAACGACCCAAGAGTCGGGATAGCGAATGCACGGTTCGACCAAACCGCAGATCGCCCACCATTGCGATTCGAAGTCCATCGATATCGCGCCCGCGGCCCGCAAGCTCGCTGCGAATCGTGTAGAGATCGAGTAGCGCCTGACTCGGGTGTTCGTTGGCACCGTCGCCGCCGTTGATCACAGGCACTCGACTCGCGCTGGCAAATTCGCCGACCGAACCCGCCTCGGGGTGGCGCATTACAATCACATCGGAGTACCCACTTAAGACACGAGCGGTGTCATACAGCGATTCACCCTTAGCAATTGCCGTGCTCTCGAACCCCGTGGTCTCACGCACATGACCACCGAGGAGGTTGAAAGCGCTGCCGAAGCTAATACGGGTTCTAGTAGATGGCTCAAAGAACATCGAGCCTAAAATGGCACCCTCTAGCACTGTGGTCATTCGCTGGCGCTGCGCGTATGGGCGCATTTGATCCGCCACAGCAAAGATATGATCGACGTCAGAGCGCTCAAACTGGTCGATTCCTAGGATGTGATGCCCTGCAAAGTTCACGATCGCCCGACCCCTCTCGTTGTTGCTTTCACTGGCTTCGTGCTCATTCTATCGCTTGAGCAAGGCTTTGCGACAATTGCGTTACCCACTGCTCGAGTTCATCGAGTGCCTGTCGCTGCCGGTCACTCAAATCGTCTTGCTCGCGCTCCTTGCCAAGCGCTTGATCAAAGTCGTCTTTAGAAAACCCACTTTGCCATTGCGTGAGACAGTGCTCTCGCCACTGCACGGTCTCGTCATCTGACAAATGCTGCGGCCAATTTCGCGCGCGATACCGAAATAATAAATCGGGTAACCTCACATCAGCGAATACCCACTGACGATCTCGTAGTTCGGCGGGGGTACTCTGCCTCACCTCATTGGCCATCGCCTTGTCGGCGCGCGACAGGAAATCACCGCTGTACAACGACGCATCTGGATCGAGAATAGGCTCTCGCTCGCGGCCACCGTAAATCGCTTTGATATGTGTCCCAAATTGCTCGCCCATGGCCGAGCGGGCCTCACGCAGTGCAGTCAGATGTGCCCTCAACTGATCGCCGTCGAGTTGCAACCGCTTGGCGTCATCGGGTGTCAAAGCCGCCATGGGAAGCACCAGCGGCGCTCGATTAACCCGAATCGTCATCAGTGGTGGTCGTGTCTCAGAGTCGAGTAGATCGTCTTTTTTGGCAAATAGCCGTCGGGCCAACTCGGCGGGGCTCTCATCCAGAAAGTCAGGTGCTCGCCGTAGATCAGCGCAAATAACTTCCGAATTGACAGTTGGGTGTGGAGCTAACGGGGCCACTGCCGTCAGGCAGTGGCGCTCGGTGCCCAAGGTGCCCGATACGTAAACAAATGGTTTTATCGCCTGGCTATCGATCAACGCCTCGACTGCGGGCTTAAAGCGACGCGCGAATAGCTCGTCAAAAAGCACGGCGTCTGCCTGTCTTAGTTTTCGCGCCACCTCGATGGTTGCCAGGACGTCTGACATGGCGTCGTGAGCTGCACCATGCTCAATACCATTAGCCGCGGTTAAGTGCTCCAACTTAAAACTCGGCTTGCCGTCGTCGTGATAAGGCCAATTCAGTGCTTCGGGTCTCAGCGCATAAAAAGCGCGAACGACATCGATCAAGTCCCAACGACTGTTGCCGTGGCTGTACTCTCGGACGTAAGGGTCGTAGAAATTACGCCACAAGGTGAACCGAGTCACCTCATCATCGAACCGCAGTGAGTTGTAGCCGGCACCACAGGTACCAGGCTGCGCCAGCTCCTGATGAATCCTCTCTATAAATGCTTGCTCGCTGAGACCCTCGCGCTCAGCTGTCATTGGCGAGATGCCTGTGATTCGGACTGCCGTGGGATGTGGTAGGCGATCAGGCGTAGGCTTCGAGTACAGCGTCAATCCGTCGCCAATGAGTTCGAGTTCGGGCGACGTTCTGACACCGGCAAACTGCCACGGTCGATCAAGCGAAGGATTCGAGCCAGATGTCTCGTAATCGTGCCAGTAGATCGTTGCGCGACGCAATTAGCCTCCCCTAGATCAACGTTTCGGCCTAAAACAATTCAATGGCCTGTTCCTCGATAACGCCCTGCCAGTGCTTTGGCCCTGTCTGGTGTACCGAGGTCCCGGCGCTGTCAACCGCTACACTTACCGGCATATCTTTCACGGTGAAGGCATAAATTGCCTCCATGCCCAGCTCTTCAAACGCGACCACTTTAGCATCAGTGATGGCCTTCGATACCAGGTAGGCAGCGCCACCTACGGCCATGAGATAAACCGCTTGATGCTTCTTGATCGCCTCGATCGCAACTGGACCACGCTCGGCCTTGCCGATCATTCCCAACAGCCCGGTTTGCTCCAAAATTGTGTCGGTGAACTTATCCATTCGAGTTGCCGTCGTCGGACCCGCAGGACCCACGACCTCGTCTCGTACCGGGTCAACCGGACCGACGTAATAAATAAACTTTCCATTGAGGTCGACTGGCAACGGCTCGCCATCAGCCAACATCTGCGTGAGGCGTTTATGAGCGGCATCGCGGCCTGTATACATGGTGCCGGAGAGCAGCACGGTGTCGCCGGGCTGCCAAGTCAAGATATCGGCCTGTGTCACGGTGTCTAGGTTAATGCGACGAACCGACTCACCGGGCTCCCAGGTCACTTCGGGCCATAGATCCAGACTCGGTGGTGTCTGCCGCACAGCACCGTTTCCGGTTAGCGTGAAGTGTGCGTGGCGGGTCGCGGCACAATTCGGAATCATCGCCACAGGTAATGATGCCGCGTGAGTTGGATAGTCATTGATTTTGACATCGAGCACAGTCGTCAAACCGCCCAACCCCTGGGCTCCAATACCCAAGCGGTTCACCGCATCCATGATTTCCAAGCGCAGCTCTTCGACTCGGTTGTTTGGACCGCGGGCCCGCAATTCGTGAATATCGATCGGATCCATCAAGGACTCTTTAGCCAGCACCATCGCTTTTTCGGCAGTACCGCCGATACCAATCCCAAGCATTCCTGGAGGACACCAGCCCGCCCCCATGGTTGGGACTGTTTTGACCACCCAATCGACGATGCTGTCAGAGGGATTGAGCATGACGAGTTTTGACTTATTCTCGGAGCCACCGCCCTTCGCAGCGACTTTGAAGTCAACAGTATCGCCGGCCACCATGCGGGTATGAATCACAGCGGGCGTGTTATCACGGGTGTTTTTGCGTGCTCCCGCAGGATCCTCGAGGATCGAGGCGCGCAGGGTGTTATCGGGATGCAAATAGGCTTGGCGCACCCCTTCATTGATCAGCGCTTCCAAGGGCGCTGACGTTTCCCAGCGCACGTTCATACCAATCTCAACAAAAATAGTGACGATCCCGGTGTCTTGACAGATTGGACGCTTGCCCGTCGCGCAGAGGCGACTGTTAATCAGTATTTGCGCCAGCGCATCTTTAGCCGCGGTACTCTGCTCCATTTCATAGGCACGGTGCACCGCCGCCACAAAGTCGCTGGGATGGTAATAGGAAATAAACTGCAGCGCGTCCGCGACGCTCTCGATGACATCTTGATCTCGTATCACGGTCATTGTCTCAGTCCAATTCACATTAGGGCGACGGAGCCGGCGTTGCCGGTGCCGATGAGCTAGCCGGACTTGCTGTTGCCGTCGCCAATTCATCCAACTGGCTCGATAAAGCTCTGATATCGTCGCGCAACTCGTTCACGTTGTTATTGACCTGTCGTCTAAAGCCGTTAAAAGAACTGACCCACTCTTCATTTTCGGTGACTCGATTCGACAGCGCCGCATCCTCGAGCGCCGCTCGGTTAACCTGGTCGGCCAGCCCTTCGACATCGCGCTGGATTTGACGCGCGGAGCCAGTGACCCGCTCGAGCTCAGCCGAGAGCGACTGCAATTCCGACAGGTCAGCGGTCAGTGTTTGTATGGTTTTGGTTTGCTTACCATCATTACTCTTCAACGCCGCAACGGCGGCAGTGTTGGACTTATCAGACTTCTCCAACGACGAGAGCTTTCTATTAGATACCTTGCGCGCGTCCCAGAGCTTGCGCACTTCGCTGTCGAGCAAGTTAAGCTGCGCCCCCATGGCGGCAGCCGATTTGGTGACCGTTTCATCGGTATCTGTCAGGAGCGATTCGAGACTCTGAACTTGTTTCCCGGTACGCGACTGGTCGGCGGTTAATTCAGTTAGCAATTGATAGCTGTACCAAGCCCAACCAGATAGCGCACAAACCGCAATAAACGATAGAGCAAGAAAGAAAGTGGCAGCGCCACTCATGCCGGCTGTTTCTCTGGAGCGACTCGGGATAGCAGCGCGAGGTGCACTACTCACAGCATCGTCGCTGCTTGCCGCAAATGATGGGATATCCGTAATCTCGTCTCGAGACATAAAGCCTCCTTGCGTGGGGTGCCTAGTATACCGCGCAATGGCCGATTGATGCGGGCTTAAGCCCGCGTTTTAAATACAAAAAAGGCGGCCAAGGCCGCCTTTTCACGAACACGGAAGCTACACGTAATTGAGCAAAGCCCACACAGCAATGGTCAATAACGCTGACATGTGGATAACACCTTTGACCGACGTCATCGGACCCTGCTTACCGAAAAGAGCGTTGAGCTCAAGCAGGATGATCAGCCCGACAGCAACATAGAGACCCATGGGTGTCATTATCACACCATCAACTATTCTATCTTCAGTCACCATGTTAACTGGTGAATGCTGAGACCCCAGCATACCGAGCAGCATTGGACCTGAAAACAGCGTATTGGTGCGGCTCGCCAAGCCAGCCTTGGCAGCGCTCGTGGGGGCGTCACCTTCTTTCATGCCTAGAACGACTTTCTGGTTTGGCCAAATAATTAGCCAGACGTTCAAAAACATAAGTGTGCCCGCGATAGAGCCAACCCATATGTATGCCGTAGCATAATTGAACTGCATATAAGTGCTGGTGGCCTTCTGCAACAGATAAAGGCCTGTTATGAAGGTCACCATGGCGCCCCAACGGAACCACCACAACGCGCGAGGCGCCAACTTGGCCATCGCGTCTTTCTTCGCATCAGCTTCCGCTTCCTTAAAGTATTCGGTCTGAACGAAATTGAAGTAGTACAGCATGCCGATCCAGGTGATACCGGCAATCACGTGAAAGTAACGAAAGATAAAACCGATCGCGTATTCCATTTGTTTTTCCCCTTGTATGAAATGGCATCACACTCGATTAGCGCGACACCCTGCCCGAAGTCAGTATATAGCGGCGTCCAAAAAAAAGAACCCGGCATAAGCCGGGTTCTTGAACAAAAGCTTAGTGAGCTTGGCTTACATCATGCCGCCCATACCGCCCATGCCACCCATGTCAGGCATAGCTGGAGCAGCTGTTTCATCCTTCGGTGCTTCAGCGATCATTACCTCGGTGGTAATCATCAAGCCTGCAACAGAGCCTGCGGCCTGCAACGCTGTGCGAGTTACCTTGGCTGGATCGAGAATACCCATGCCGATCATGTCACCATACTCGCCAGAGGCAGCGTTATAACCGTAGTTACCCTCGCCCTGACGAACCTTGTCGAGAACAACCGATGCTTCGTCACCCGCATTATCAACGATCTGACGCAGAGGACCTTCCATCGCACGCAGTGCAGCAGCGATACCGGTGTTCTGATCTTCGTTGTCGCCGGTTAAGCCTTCGACAGCAGAGATCGCGCGAACCAAGGCAACACCACCACCTGCAACAACACCTTCTTCAACAGCGGCGCGTGTGGCGTGAAGCGCGTCTTCAACACGTGCTTTCTTCTCTTTCATCTCGATTTCAGTGGCAGCACCTACCTTGATCACTGCAACACCGCCAGCGAGCTTAGCAACACGCTCCTGAAGCTTCTCACGATCGTAATCGGAAGATGTGTTGTCGATCTGTACACGGATTTCGCTAACACGACCTTTGATCGCTTCAGCATCACCAGCGCCATCAACGATGGTGGTGTTGTCTTTGTCCATAGTGATGCGCTTGGCATTACCGAGGTGCTCAAGACCTGCGCTCTCGAGATCAAGACCGACCTCTTCTGAGATCACCGTACCACCGGTCAGGATGGCGATATCCTGCAGCATGGCCTTGCGACGATCACCGAAGCCAGGCGCCTTACATGCTGCAACCTTCACGATGCCGCGCATGTTGTTCACAACCAAAGTGGCCAAAGCCTCGCCTTCAACATCTTCAGCGATGATGACGAGTGGACGTGAGGCTTTTGCTACCTGCTCAAGAACGGGCAGAAGCTCACGGATGTTTGAGATCTTCTTGTCAACGAGAAGCAGGAAGGGGTCTTCCACTTCGGCAGACATATTGTCCTGATTGTTGATGAAGTAAGGCGAGAGGTAACCGCGATCAAACTGCATACCCTCTACCACGTCGAGTTCGTTTTCGAGACCCGAACCTTCTTCAACAGTGATAACGCCCTCCTTGCCGACTTTCTCCATCGCTTCGGCAATGATTTCGCCGACTGAGCTGTCGCTGTTCGCTGAGATAGTGCCAACTTGCGCAATCGCTGTGTTGTCCTCGCAGGCAGTAGCCATGCCCTGAACAGACTCAACGGCTGCTACAACCGCTTTGTCGATGCCGCGCTTGAGGTCCATTGGGTTCATGCCCGCTGCAACTGCCTTTAGGCCTTCGTTGACGATTGACTGTGCCAATACAGTCGCAGTTGTTGTTCCGTCACCAGCGACATCAGATGCCTGAGAAGCGACTTCCTTCACCATCTGTGCGCCCATGTTTTCAAAACGATCTGCGAGTTCGATTTCCTTCGCAACCGATACACCATCTTTTGTGACGGTCGGTGCACCGAAGGACTTCTCGAGAATTACGTTACGGCCCTTAGGACCCAGTGTTGCCTTAACAGCGTCCGCCAGTGTGTTTACACCGACCAGCATGCGCTGGCGAGCGCTATCACCAAAAAATACATCTTTAGCTGCCATGTCTAAATTCCTTTACTGAATGGGGTTCTAGGACTGATTAGTCGATTACTGCGTAAATTTCGCTTTCGCTCATCAGGATCAGCTCTTCGCCATCGATTTCGATGGTGTTACTGCCTGCGTACTGACCGAAAACAATCTTGTCGCCGACCTGAACAGTCAACGCACGCTGCTCACCGCTCTCGAGCACTTTGCCCGCGCCAACGGCAACGACTTCACCCTGGTTGGGCTTCTCTTTTGCAGAGCCTGGGAGGACGATGCCACCAGCCGAGGTCTCTTCTTCTTCCTTACGACGAACGACAACTCGGTCGTACAACGGACGAATATTCATGGGTTTTATCTCCAAATTGACGATATCGAACTCCCCCTCTTTGGGGGCAGTGGCAATATTGGGGACTCGGAAAACAATTTCAAGGGTTTTTTAGCACTCAGAGCGCCAGAGTGCTAAAAAGATACAAAAAAAACTCCAGCGATCGATCTAGTCGTCATCGACCCGATGATACTGACCTTCCAAGGTGACTGGTCCGTCATCACCGGGCTCCTGCCGACCCAAGGAGTCATCTTGTGTTCGTTTGGAGCGGTTTTCGCCCGAAAGTAACTTCTCGACGAGTGAGACGAGCGCCCGCGTTAGTAAAAACACGGCAATACCATCGGAGATCAGACCGGGAATCATCAGCATAACTGCTGCCATTGCGACACTCAGCTCGCTGGCAAATAGCTGACCGCGAATCGCACTGGCCGAAGTGAAACGTCTTGCCGTCATTAAGGCGGAGCGTCCAGCAGCACGCAGCATCCAGTAACCAACAACCATCATGAATGCGATATAGCTCAAAGTCGCAAACGCACCTGCCCGCGCGCTGAACTCGAGCAGCGACCAAAACTCCAAAAAAGGATAGGCAATTAAAACGATAGGCATAAGAGGTGGCCTACGAATAGCTCCTACTCAGTGTACGACAGTAATTACTTTCACTCTATTAGTGGCGAGTTTGGTTGATAAGTTCAAGTCTGATTGCGCTGTTAGTTCTCCTGATATCGAACTTTTGCTTTTAACAGCGCTCCAGTTGATTGGCTACGGACTCAATAGCATCTGGTTTAAAACCAATCGTGCGGCTGTTCCCACCACTGCCGCCCCCCTAATCACTGTTGTCACTCACTCTAATCACAATTGGCGCTGCCGCTAACGGTAACCACCACTATCACTAGCGCTGATCAACACTTTGGCTTCCGCTAATCGTCACTTTCACTAACAGTAACCGCCAATATCACTGTCGCTAATCATTACTGTCACTAACGCTAATCTCTACTGTCGCTTTCATTAAATTTTTACTTTCGCTAGCGCTACTCATTTCCAACGCTACTGCGGATCAAAGCTCGTCAGCACATGAAGTCCGTGGATCGAACCGTCGGGATTGATCGACAGATACCGCCCATCTTCGAGGCGCCAAACCGCCGAACACGACCAAGCGTTGTCGGTGACCGGAGCGAAGGTGACGCAGCGGAGATCATTCTCGGCTCGCCACTGACCCGCCACCGATTGAGGCTCAGGATCAGGATCGCTCTCCACCGGTTGCCACCATCGACTGACAAAGCGTCCATCGGCATACCAGTGTGTCTCCGCAGAGATACCGCGCTGATCCTGAACCTCGCCACGATCGATGACATCAGAAAAGGTATCGATGATCTGGGAGGTCGTGAGTTTGGTTTGCGGCATAAAGTCAGACGCTGAGTGGTCAGGCCTACCCTGCTCCGCCGCAGTCGGCAATGCCACACTAACGCCAAAAGCTAGGCTAGCAATGCCGAGAGTGGCACCGAGCCGGAACACTGTCTGCTGATGCGATTTCACATTACATTTTCGAGCCGCGGACTGGCCTTGCTGTTTCACTTTGTTACCAGCTGATGCACCAGCTGCCAAGGTGACCAAAACAGTGTCAGCGACGCTCCATATGGTCATGCCTCGATCTCTTTGACATAGCGATTGACTAGCCAGATCAGGAGAAGCACCGGCAGACCCATCATCGACGAGATGAAGAAAAAGGTTTGGTAGCCCAGCGCATCGACCATTGAACCGGAATAACCGCCCAGCAGTTTGGGAAACAAGGTCATGATCGAGCTGAACATAGCGTACTGCATCGCGGTGAACGAGAGGTTGGTAAGACTGGATAGATAAGCGATAAACGCCGCGGCCGCCAAACCCGCTGTGAGATTATCGGCACCAATCACGACGTAGAGCAAACTCAAATTACCCGGGTTATTCGCCACGGGTATAAACAGCAAATTGGTGACCACCGTCATCACGGCGCCAAGCATCAAGACCTTCAAAACACCGTAGCGTATGGTCAGAAAGCCACCGAGAAAGCCGCCAAGAATGGTCATCCAGATACCAAACACTTTAGTAACTGTGGCGATTTCGCCTTTGCTGAACCCCATATCCAAATAAAACACATTGGAAATAACGCCCAATACAATGTCAGACACGCGATAGAAACCAATTAGCAGTAAGACAAGAAGCGCCATCCGACCGTAGCGGTCGAAAAACTCAGCGATGGGATCAACATAGGTTTCCTGCAACGCACGCTGATCGGCGATGTTTAGTATCACTAGCAATCCACCAATCGTCCCTGCCGCGCCAATGGAGGCAAGAAGCCGAACACTCTCAGCCAGGAAAGAGGCCAGAGATGCTCCGAGACCCAAGCCATCTAGCCCGGTCTTGAGAGTCTCAACGCTGCCTGCCAGCCAGCCATAAGTAAAGATAAGCGCGATCACGAAGCAGACAAACAACAGCAAGAATCGAAGATAGTCACTGGTTGAATTGAGCAAGCTCGATTCATTTTGGCGCTGGGGCTCCTCGATTAGCAATGTGGTGATAACGCCAACCAGCATGGTCGCCGCCATTGCGGCGTAGGTGATTTGCCACGAGGAATACACATAGGCCTCTTTTGTCGTGCCCAGGCCTGCCGCCAGATAAAGCGCACCAGCACCGGCCACCACCATCCCGATTCGATACCCTGCAACATACGAAGCTGACATCAAGGCTTGCAGCGTTTCCTCCACAGCTTCAATCCGATAGGCATCGATCACAATGTCTTGAGTTGCGGACGAAAAGCCTAAAAAAACAGCGGCCAAGGCCATGTATTGGAGACCGTTTGTACTGGCGGGATCATTCATGGCCATCCACAACATGGCCGAGATGACCATTAACTGCGATAGCAAAAGCCAGCTTCGACGCTTACCCAGCCGATGCTGGAGCATTGGAATAGGCAACTTATCGACCAAGGGCGCCCATACAAATTTGAATGAATAGCCCAGAGCGGCCCAACTAAAATAGGTCACGGCACTGCGCTCCACACCCGCTTCACTGAGCCAAATCGATAGCGTGGAGAAAATCAGTAGCAGAGGAAGTCCCGCAGAAAAGCCAAGAAACAACATGGCCAGCACACGGGGATGGGTATACGCAGAGACTGAGTCAAGAAACTGTTGCATCTGATCTTTCCTCTTTGCTCCATTATCCCCAGCTGCAAGCTACCAGCAGACGACCCTGGCTCTAGGGATGAGCGCCGTAATAGCTGAGGATCGCCGACACTCGATGACTGTACCGATAAACGAACAGAAACAACAAACAGGCTGGTATGAATAATCGACCGACACAAGCATCGGACCCAATGCACCGTTGAACCAAATAGGAGCAGTGACTCGACCCTAAACTGAAATACAAAAGCCCGGACGATAAAAAGTCCGAGCACTAGAAAATCCGACCAATAACCGGCTCAACAAGGCGCCAAATAACTTATGAAAAGCCCCGCTAAAGCGGGGCTTATTTGCCTATTTCAACTATGCTGGGAATTGATAGTCTTCGAAGATATCGCGGAGCTTGGTCTTCTGAATTTTCCCAGTCGCCGTGTGTGGCATCTCGTCGATGTACTGCACATCATCGGGAATCCACCACTTCGCAATCTTGCCGTCGAGGAAGCTCTTGAGTTCATCGGACGTAACGTCGGCCGATTCATTCTTGACCACGATCAACAGAGGTCGCTCACCCCACTTAGGATGAATTCGGCCGATCACCGCAGCCTCGGCAACCCCTGGGTGACCCGTGGCGCAGTTTTCCACCTCGATCGAAGAAATCCACTCACCGCCTGACTTGATCACATCTTTGGTACGGTCAGTAATGGCTACATTGCCGCGAGGATCGATCGTGGCCACATCGCCCGTCTCGAACCAGCCTTCTTCTTCGTGAGCGCTGCTGCCATCCAACTTGAAGTAGCTCGAGCAGATCCAAGGACCTCGGACCTTCAAGGCACCGAAGGCGACACCATCCCAGGGCAACTCGTTGTTATCGTCATCGGTGATCTTCACCTCGACGCCGTAAATAGGCTGGCCGACGTTGAGGCGCATGTTGGTAAAGGTCTCTGAATCGAACTGATGGCGGCGTGCACCCGATGAATTAGATGTGCCGAGTGGGCTCATCTCGGTCATACCCCAGGCGTGGCGGGTGTCGACACCGTAGGCATCGAACTCCTCCATTACTGATAGCGGACAAGCGGAACCACCCACCACCACTCGCTGCAGGGTCTCAACACGCTCGCCCGAGCTTCGGAGATGCGCGAGAAGATTCAGCCATACCGTGGGAACACCCGCCGACATGGTCACGCCCTCTTCATTTATCAGTGCCGCAAGCGTCGGTCCATCGCCCATCTTGTTGCCGGGCATGACCATCTTGGCGCCGGCTACGGGGCAAGCATAAGGGTTACCCCAAGCGTTAACGTGGAACATGGGAACAATCGGCAAGATTACATCGCCCGATGAAATATTCATCGAGTCGGGCATTAGAGTCGCGTAGGTGTGCAGGACTGTTGAACGGTGGCTGTACAAAACGCCCTTCGGATTACCTGTAGTACCGGATGTGTAGCAGAGCGCGCAGGCACTGTTCTCATCGATATCGGGCCAGTCGAATTGATCGCTCTGACCTTCCATCAGTGTTTCGTAGCAGTGCACATTCTCAAGAGATGTCTCGGGCATGTGCTCGGGAGTGGTCATGACAACCCATCCCTTCACGCCGGTGCACTCGGGTGCAACTTTTTCGATTAGCGGCCAAAAGTCGGGATCCAAGAATACATATTGGTCCTCGGCGTGATTGATGATGTAGACAATCTGCTCTGGGAACAGTCGTGGGTTAATCGTGTGACAGACGTAGCCCGAACAGGCACTCGCGTAATACGCCTCGAAGTGCCGATAGTCATTCCAAGCCAGCGTCGCAATACGGTCGCCGCTCGCAAGGTCCCAGTCGCTCATTGCATTGGCAAGCTGGCGGGTGCGCGCAAACGAGTCGGCATAGGTGTAGCGGTGACGCGGGTTATCGCGGGTTACGGAGACGATTTCCTGTGCACCGTGCACGCGCTCCGCGTGCCGCATAATCGACGTAATCGTCAGTGGGATGTCCATCATTAAGCCTTGCATTGCTCTACCTCTCTGTTCGGCTGTTTAAGTTGCTGTTATTCATTATCTGGCTTGTCTGCCTTCCTTCTCAAATTGGCCTTACTCGGCAAACTGATCTCACTCGCATTTTTCCAGCCGCCTCGCCGCTGATCATTACCGCATGGCCCATTGACCGCCACTCTGCTCAGCGCGCTCCTCAACCTCGAGTTTCAACAAATGCGCCAGTAGTGACAACTGAGCCCATGGGTGCATAGCAACGGGCACATCATCGTATACAGATACCACCAGGCTTTCGATTGCTAATGGAGCTTCTCGTTGCAAGACTGCGACTACTTTCGCTTCTCGCATCAGTCGATGGCGAACCAGCTTTTCTACTTCTCCCCGACAATCGGGGATGACGTCACCGTGTCCGGGTGCTATCGCCTTGACGTCGTAGTCTAACAACCGCTTTAGGGAGTCGATGTAGGCTTTCATATTGCCGCCGGGCGGGACGATCACAACGGTCGAGCCATTCATGATGTGATCGCCAGCGAACACAATCCCCTCTTCCTCGAGTAAGAAACAGAAATGATTATCGACATGACCGGGGGTGGCGACACCACGAATTGTCCAATCTGGTCCTGAAAAAGTGGCGTCGTGTGTCAGTTGGATATCTGGCTTGAATGTAAGGTCCTGATGCCTATCGTCAGCGGTCACAGCCCCGATCATAGGAATACCCAATGCCTTCGCAATGGGAGCCGCCGCCGGTGAATGGTCGGGGTGGGTGTGGGTACACAAAACATGAGTGATCTTGCCATCACCCACCTCGAGAATATGCTCGATATGCTCATCCAGCGCAGGACCCGGATCGATCAGCGCTAAGGTTTCATTGCCTACTAAATAAGTATTGGTGCCGGGCCCAGTCATCGCGCCCGGATTTTGCGCTACTAGACGCCGAACCCGAGGCGATATCGAAACGGCTTCGTCATAAGCTTGCATGGTTAACCGACCAGGTTCGCGATATTGGCGACCGGGTCAACATCAGCGTCGTAGTCGACACCCGGAACTTCAAAGCCGAATAACTGCAGGAACTCTTCGCGATAGCCCGCAAAGTCGGAGAGCTCGTTGAGATTATCGGTGTCGATCTGCGACCACAGTTCGGCCACTTCAGCCTGCACCTCGGGCAACAACTCAAGATCATCGACTCTCTGGCGACCCTCGTCGTCCAATGCCTTATCGCCATACATTACTTCGCGAAACAGGCGGTCGATTTGCTCGATACAGCCCTCATGGGTGCCCTTGGCCTTCATGACCTTGAACAAAATCGCGAGATAGATCGGCATCGCCGGTATCGCCGACGACGCCTGAGTCACCACAGCCTTTAGCACCGACACTCGGGCATCGCCGCCGATGCTCGCCATGCGTGCTCGGATGTCCATGACTCGCTTGTCGAGATCCTGCTTAGCTGCACCAATCGTGCCGTGCCAGTAAATATCCCAGGTGATTTTCTCGCCAATGTAGGTGTAGGCGGTGGTTTTTGCTCCTTCGGCAAGTACGCCCGCATCCGCCAGCGCCTCAATCCACATCTGCCAGTCTTCGCCACCCATTACCGCTACGGTATTATCGATCTCCTCTTGCGACGCGGCCTCGAGATGAAATTCCTGAATCGTTCCCTTGTCGGTATTGACGCCTTTTTGTGTCGCGGCAGAGCCGATGGGTTTTAAGGTCGAAGAATGCACGACGCCGGTCTTTGGATGGGTGCGTCGCGGAGCAGCGAGGCTGTATACCACCAAATCGACCTGACCGAGGTCCTCTTTGATGACATCGATAACCTGTGCTTTTACGTCATCCGAGAAGGCATCGCCGTTCACACTCTTAGCATAGAGCCCTGCTTCTTCCGCATAACGATGAAACGCCGCTGAGTTATACCAGCCCGCCGTACCCGGCTTTCGCTCGTTGCCCTCTTTTTCGAAGAACACACCAAGTGTAGAAGCTCCAGAACCGAACGCCGCCGTAATCCGAGACGCGAGTCCGTAACCCGTTGACGCCCCCAACACCAACACACGCTTAGGCCCGTCAGCAACCGTTCCCTTTGATTGTACGAGCTCTATCTGGCGCTTGACGTTGGCATCGCAGCCAATTGGATGGGTTGTTGTGCAGAGAAATCCGCGAACTTTTGGCTTGATAACCATGCGTCTAATACTCTCAAAATTTAATCGGCGAAAAGTCTAGCATGAGGGAAGCAATTCGTTAGAGACTAAGCGTGCGGTAATGACCGCATTCTTTTCACAATAATGGAGATCGATCATGGCAGAGCTCAACCCTATCCTTGGCCCCGCAGCAATATTAGCCGTGTGGTCCGTTCTAATCCTCTTAATCTACGTTGTCCGAGTGCTTGGTTCGGGTGCCAAACTTGGCGAGTTGCCCGTTGGGTACCGGGGGCCCGATAATGAAGCTGACGTGCCGGAAAAGATGAAGTGGACCCGGCACAACTACGAGCATTTGCTTGAGCAGCCAACAGCGTTTTATGCCGTAGTAGTCATTCTCGCGCTCGTCGGCGACGTGTCTACCACTTCGCTCTACGCGGCGTGGACTTACACAATTGCAAGAGTCCTCCACAGTTTGTGGCAAATGCAAGTCAATACCGTGCCCGTCCGGTTTGTACTGTTCGCGGTCAGCACAGCCGCCCTGTTGGTACTCGGCGTTAACGCCGTGATGGCGACAGTCTAAGTACTGCTAAACGACCACCTCATCAGCCTGCATCACTCTAGTGGGCGGCTGGTGGGGCTCTACGCTCAATACCAAGTAATGACTCAAGCGGATAAGCATTAAATCGCCATCCTAGCCGCGTTATCATGTGCTTCAACGAACTCAGCGCGAGACGCGGTCAGTTATGAATGAGTCAGCAAAGCCCGTAATAGCGGCCATCGAAGCCGGGGGCACCAAAGTGCAGGTCGCAGTCGGCAGTGACTGGGCTCCGAGCGCCTACCGCACGATTCATACAACTAACGACCCTATCGAGACAATGGCGCAGGCCCTGGCAGCTATCGATGAATGCTCTGCCGGTAAAGCAATTGATGGCATCGGCATCGCGTCGTTTGGACCTATCGAGGTCAACCCGCACAGCGATCACTACGGGGTTATCGGCGTCACTCCCAAGACAGGCTGGCAGGGCTTCGATTATCGAAACTTTCTCGGTTCTCGTCTTGAAGCTCCTGTCGCTATTGACACTGACGTGAACGCGGCGGCGTTGGCCGAGTACCACTTGGGTAACCACAGCACCGAAGGTGGACTGGCCTACGCCACTATTGGCACTGGAATTGGCGTCGGTATTGTATCGGAGGGTAGCGTGCAGAACGGGTCTCGTCATCCTGAGATCGGTCATATCCCGCTCAGGCGACACCCGAATGACCGCGCGTTCACCAGCGTCTGCCCCTTTCATCCAGACTGTGCTGAGGGTTTTGCTTCGGGACCTGCGGTCATTGCTCGCTGGGGCCGCAGCTTGTCCGATTCGCTCGATAGCAGCGCCCACCGTAGCGAGGTCTTAGATGTGATGGGCGATTACCTCGGCCAGATCGCCATGAGTATCGTGCTACACCACCAGCCATCGACCATTGTTCTAGGCGGCGGCGTGATGGAAAGCGCCGAGCTCCTCACCGTGACTCGAAAGGCTCTCAAACGTCAGCTCGGTGGTTACTTTCCTGAGCTTGATAACGGCACCGCTATCGAACAGCTACTAGCCCCACCCACACTAGCTCCTGTCTCGGGAACGGCTGGTGCATTCCTGCTCGGTCTGCAGGCCGCTACCAACGGCAAAATCTCGTAATAAAATTACAAAATAGCGTTTTATTCGTCAAATAAATCGCAAAAAACGTATTTTTATTACATAATTGCAGCTCTGCAAAACCAAGTAGTCGCCGTTATGCGCACTGAAATAGTCAAAGTCACTGATGCCATTGAAGCGAGGAGTCAGGATCTCCGCGATGACTACCTCAGAGACATCGATGCGATGCGCGCCGGCGCCCCCGACAGGCAGCAGCTGAGCTGCGGCAACCTAGCCCACGGTATGGCGGCCTGCTCGAGCAATGACAAGTCGGTCATCAAGCTGATGGACTCTGCCAATATCGGCATCGTCACGGCCTACAACGACATGCTGTCGGCACACGCGCCCTACGAGACCTACCCAGAGCGCATCAAACAAGCCGCGCGACGCCTAGGCAGCACAGCACAGATTGCTGGCGGTGTACCCGCCATGTGCGACGGCGTGACACAGGGCCAATCGGGCATGGAGCTTAGCCTTTTCAGCCGCGACGTGATTGCTCAGGCTACCGCGGTCTCGCTGTCACATCAGATGTTTGATGCCGCGCTACTCCTTGGGGTCTGCGACAAGATCATCCCGGGACTGCTGATGGGCGCGCTTCAGTTTGGCCATCTCCCCGTGATGACAGTGCCGGCGGGCCCAATGCCTTCAGGACTACCGAACAAAGAAAAAATTAGGATTCGACAGCTGTTTGCCGAGGGCAAAGTCGGCCGAGAGGAACTGCTGGAAGCCGAAAGCCAGTCTTACCACTCGCAGGGCACCTGCACTTTTTATGGCACGGCCAACAGCAACCAGGTCATGGTCGAAGCGATGGGCCTACAACTACCGGGTAGCTCATTCGTTAACCCCGATACGCAACTGCGTGACGCGCTCACTGATTTTGCTGCCGAGCACGTTATCAAGATCACCGCCAAAAGCCGAGACTACCGGCCAATGGCCTCGGTGGTCGACGCGCGAGCGCTCGTTAATGCCATGGTGGCGTTGCTGGCATCGGGCGGGTCGACCAACCTATGTATCCATCTTATTGCCATAGCACGTGCCGCGGGCTATCGCCTCAATTGGTCTGATTTTGACGCGGTGTCCGCGGTCACCCCACTCATCGCGCGTGTCTATCCCAATGGTTCGGCCGACGTTAATCACTTCCACGCCGCCGGTGGTACAGGAGTACTGTTCAGAAATCTATTAGATGCTGGCCTAATGAACCCCGAAGCGTCGACCTGTTTTGGCGATAACTTTGGTGACTATTGCCAGGAACCGGTGCTCGATGGCGAGTCTTTGCGTTGGCGAGATGCCGCTGATCAGAGTCTCGATAAAGAAGTATTGAATGATGCGGCCAATGCATTTGCTTCAAATGGCGGCCTCAAGTTGCTCAACGGCAAGCTTGGCCGTGCGGTGATCAAAACTTCAGCAGTAGCCGATGAACACACCGTCGTCGAGGCGCCGGCCGTTGTGATCGATGACCAGGATGCGCTTAAACCGCTGTTTGAAGCCGGCGAACTCGATCGAGACTGTGTGGTGGTTGTGAGATACCAAGGGCCTTCTGCCAACGGTATGCCCGAACTTCACAAGCTCACGCCGATGCTAGGCGTGCTTCAGGACAAGGGTTATCGCGTCGCATTGGTCACCGATGGTCGCATGAGCGGTGCGTCGGGTAAGGTGCCCGCCGCGATCCATCTCACTCCCGAGGCCAAATTAGGAGGCTTATTAGGTAAAGTGCAAACCGGTGACGTGATTCGGCTCGACGCCAACACGGGGGAGCTAGGGGTGTTGGTCGATGACGACACACTTGCGAGCCGTGAACAGGCGGGAGCGCCATCGGCACCCAATACGGTTGGGCGCGGTTTGTTTTTTGCTAACCGCGGCACGGTAAATAGCGCTGAAGAAGGCGCTTGCTCACTATTTGGCTGATGCACAATGACTAACACGGCAGCGCTTTTGACAGATTCATACGGGCTCGTGGGCGATATTGGTGGTACCAATGCCCGCTTTGCGTTTCTGCGCCCGGGCGATGCGCGTCCGACCGAACTGGCCAAGTATCGCGTCTCCGATTACGACAATATGCACGACGTGCTCGCGCAGTTGATCAGAGACTGGGGCGCGGCCGATCTGCCTGCTACTGGCCCCGAACATACCTGTCTCGCAGTTGCCGCACCGCCTCATTTAAGCACCGTTAGCTTTACCAACAGTCCATGGCGGTTTGATCGAGAATTACTGGCATCGCATCTCGGACAATCATCCATCAGCATCATTAACGACTTTGCCGCGGTCGCGCGAGCACTGCCCGCTCTGACCCACAGCGATGTCGAGCAAATTGGTGAGGGTCGGTCCGAGGCCGCTAAACCCATGGTGGCATTGGGACCCGGTACTGGCACCGGCGTGGCCACGGTCACCTTTGATGCCGGTGGCAATACGATTGTGCTTCAGGGCGAAGGGGGACACGTCGATTTCGCCCCGATCACTGACATCGAATTCGAAATTTTGCGCAAACTGCGGGGGCGCTATGGTCGGGTGTCGATTGAGCGACTGCTCTGTGGTGCAGGCATTGTCAATATCTATCAAGCGCTATCTGAAATTCGAGGTTTGGCTGCCGATCTCGCGAAACCCAGTGCGATTGGCGAAGCTGCTCGCGCTGGCGATAAGCTATCCGCTGAAACCATGGCTATCTTTTTTGCTGTATTTGGATCATCAGCGGGCAATCTCGCCCTCACCGTGGGTGCGCGCGGCGGCGTCTTTATCGCGGGTGGTATCGCACCTCGCTATATCGACCTACTCCGTCAAAGTGACTTCCGCGCTCGTTTCCTTGCGAAAGGCCGATTCGGGGATTACAACGCGGCCATCCCAACTTCAATTATCATGCATACCGATCCCGGTCTTCTGGGGGCGGCCCTCATGTTAGGAGATCAGAACTCGTGACGGCTCAGTCCTACGATTTTTTAGACGATGCACCGGTCATTCCCGTTATCGCCATCAATCAAATTGAACACGCCATTCCACTCGCTGAGGCTCTAGTGGCCGGTGGCATCCGCAACCTCGAAATCACGCTGCGCACCGATTGTGCACTCGATGCCATCCGACTGATTGCGCAGGAGGTCGAAGGCGCATTTGTCGGCGCGGGTACCGTGTGTAACCCCATACAGTTCGAGCAGGCAGTATCAGCGGGTGCTAATTTTGTTGTGTCGCCAGGATCCTCAGCGGCATTGTTCGAAGTCGCCGCAAGCAGTGTGCCGTTGCTACCCGGTGCGGTCACCGCAAGCGAGGTGATGGCGGCACGAGAAGCCGGATTCAATATTCTGAAGTTTTTCCCCGCTAGCACCTCGGGCGGCGCGGCAGCGATCAAAGCGTTTGCGGGACCTTTTGGCGACATCAGGTTTGTACCAACCGGTGGTATCAACCTCGAGAATGCCATCGACTATTTATCACTTCATAATGTTCGTGCCGTTGGTGGCTCTTGGCTGACGCCCGCCGACGCAATAAACGACGAGCGCTGGGACGTAATCACCGAACTCGCGGTGACTGCGTCGCAGCTCGGGCAGTAGCTGGGGGAAGCAGACGGTGCTATCGGTTGATCTTATTATTTTTGGGGCTTCGGGCGATCTATCCGCCCGAAAACTGTTTCCTGCGCTCTTTCAGCTCGAGCGGCTGAACCTACTCGAGAACGATGTTCGAATTGCCGCTGTTGCGCGAACCGATCAGACCCTCGATGCTTTCTTACCAACACTTTCCAGCAAGATGTCCTCGTACATGGGGAACGACGCGCCCAGCGATGCTGAATGGGAGAATTTCACCCGCCGTTTTAGCTACGTATCGGTAAACTTCAGCGAGCCCGATAAATACGCTGGGCTTCGCGAGTGGCTCGATGACGATCGAATCAGCCTGTTTTACTTCGCGACACCACCGAGCCTGTTCGCACCGATTTGTGAGCACCTCAGCCAGACCAATTGCCTGGCCGGTGACTGCCGAATTGTGGTGGAGAAGCCGATCGGCGAATCCCTTGCTTCATCGGTTCAAGTGAACGAGACCCTGGCCAAATACTTCGACGAGAAGTCGATCTACCGCATCGACCATTATCTCGGCAAAGAGACGGTCCAAAACCTGCTGGTGTTGAGATTTGCGAATAGTTTTATTAATAGCCAATGGGACAACACCTGTATCGACCACGTGCAAATCACCGTGGGTGAGATGGTGGGTATTGAAGGACGTTGGTCTTATTACGACAAGGTAGGCCAGCTGCGAGACATGGTACAGAACCATTTGATGCAGCTCATGTGCCTGGTGGCGATGGAACCGCCAAACTCACTCGAAGCCGAAAGCATTCGTGATGAGAAGGTCAAAATTGTCAGGGCTTTGCGTCGCATCGACGAGCAATCGGTCGAAGAAAGGGTCGTTCGGGGCCAATACACCAACGGCTGGATTGAGGGTGCCGCGGTACCCGGCTATCTCGATGAAGAGGGCTGCGCGCACGAGACCAGTGATACCGAAACCTATATCGCCATCAAGGCTCATATCGATAACTGGCGCTGGTCTGGGGTGCCGTTTTACCTGCGAACTGGAAAGCGACTCCCTGAAAAAGTGACCGAGATCGTTATTCAATACAAAAGCCTGCCACACAATATTTTTGGTGAGGACGCGAACATCCCCAATAAGCTGGTGATTCGTTTGCAACCGAACGAGGGCATCGAGTTGAGTATGGTATCGAAGCGACAGAGCTTGAAAGAGCGTATGGCGCTGCAAGCCCACCCACTCAATCTCGACTTCCGCGAGGGCAGCGATATGGACCGAATTCCCGATGCCTACGAGCGACTATTCCTGGATGCCATTAATGGCGATCAGTCATTGTTTGTCGGCCGCGACGAAATCGAAGAAAGCTGGCGCTGGGTCGATCAATTGATCAGCGCCTGTCAAAAACGCAAGGTTGAAGCTAGGCCCTACTACGCAGGTTCCTGGGGACCCGCCAAGGCAGAAGTCCTCATCGAAAAGGACTTTAGAAGCTGGCATGTCTAAGTCGTTTATTTTTTCCTCGAGAGACGAACTGGACGCCGCACTGGCAGAGGAAGTTAGTGCTTGCTTACTCACTGGCATCGAGGCTCGCGGCAATGCGAGCTTGGTTGTCTCCGGCGGCAGCACGCCCAAGGGCCTATTTGCTGCTCTATCAACTACCAGGCTTCCTTGGGAGAAGGTCACCGTTCTCTTAGCCGATGAGCGTTGGGTGTCCGAGAGCCATGACGACAGTAACAGCGCCATGGTCAAACGCTTACTCCTCCAAGGCGAAGCAGCATCGGCTCACTGGATCTCATTCAATGCTGGATCCGACGATGCGACCTCGGCACTCGCCAACGTCCGCGCGACCCTAAAAGCCATGGATACTTTTGATGTGGTTGTCCTAGGCATGGGTGGTGACTCACACACGGCCTCGTTATTCCCGTGCTCAGCAGAATTGTCAGAAGGCCTCACCACCTCGGACACAGCGCTGATGACACAGCCAACGACGGCTCCACACCGACGACTGTCGCTGAGCAAGCGCCGCTTACTCGACACTCGAATGGGTATCGTGCATATCGTGGGCGAAGATAAGCTCGAGGTTTATCGGCAGGCGACAGCTGCACTTGACTGTGATGAACACCCCATCAGCCACTTTGCGGAACGCGCACCGTTCGCGCTGTGGTTTTCTCCCTAGCGACACCGGGCATAGAACTTCCGCAATAAACGCCAACCTCGGACCATTAAGGTAAGCGTCTCGTTTGTAGCGACTTCTTCCATATGTCAAAGCGGTTGTCACACCGCGCGGCGCGGACAGTAGTGATTACGCACAAGTCTGACTAATACAACCGCAGGCCAAACAGCCTTTACGACACGCCCAAATCGACAAGCCGTAACCGCAACAATTGCAATTGCTCGAGATTAGTAAGCGACATAGAGCTCTTTGAGTTTGCTAAGGTCGTCATTGCTAAAACCTAACTCAGACGTTAGGTAGGCCTCAACTGCACCGTAGTCTTTTTCGATACCCTCGAGGGTGGCAACAATGAACGGGACGCCCTCGGCAGTTACCAGCGGACTGGGACGCCGTGGATCCTTCCCTTCACCGTACTGCAGCATCATCGCCGCGAACCCGTTTGTTTTGGCCGCCTCCGTAAGATCAACACCGCCCGCCTCAATCAATGGTCGCCGAAAATCGGTAGATAGCAGATAGTCCTCAACAATTTGCTCTCGCGACACACCAAGCGACGCCAATAAAAGCGCTGAGGTCACGCCGGTCCTGTCCTGACCGGCAGAACAATTAACCACTAAGGGAGCTCTACCTTGGAGGAGCGCCTCAAAATAGAGCTTTAGCTGCGGTTTGATGGTGGTCAGCAGCGTGTCGTACATTCCACCGTGACCGTCGCCATCTTTCTGTTCCGAGACCTCAGCCGCCTGAGCCATCATTTTCACAATGCTGTACGGCACCCGCAAATAGTCGATGTGTGACGCTACTGCCCAATGATTGGGATAGAGCTGTACCTCTTCCGTCGAGCGAAGATCAACTATGGTTTTGAATCCAAAACTATCTAAGTAATTCTGGTCTTCGGCGGTGAGCCCGGTCATGGCGCCGGATCTAAATAACAGTCCTCGCTTGACCTGCCCTCCATCATTAGTGGGATAGCCACCCAGGTCCCTGAAATTACTGCCACCCTCCAGCGGTAACAAACGTCGATAACTTAAACTGAGCGAACCGGCGCTGTCGCTGTCGCTGTCCTCGGCGGCAATAACTTGATTTGAGAATCCAGCCAATAGGCCAAAAGTCACTGCGATTACTGCCGACACACATAAATGAGTGAAGCCGTTACGTAGTGTCATGAGTGTTTCATCCTGTTTGCTATTTTCAGCGCCAACAAAAATGGCGCCCTTAGGCGCCGATTGTCTGAGCTTCGATTTAGTAGTTTACGCGTATTCCCACCAAGTAATGCGAGCCGTAGCTTTCTGACTGGTTAATCGTACCGTTGCCAGCAAATCTCACGTCAGTTTCATCGGTAATGTTGTTAAAGTTGGCGTAAATACTGACTTCGCTACCGGCGATAGGCCGTTGGAACGTGTAGGAGATTTGGGCATTTAGTCGCTCCATCTCACCCCAAAACTCCTCTGGATCTTCAATAGGTGAAATCCACTCGTCACGATAGCTATAGTTGACCCTTGCGGACAAACCAAAGTTCTCATAAAAAACTGCTGCATTGTAAATGGTATCTGAAGTGCCGGGTAAGCCTACGGTATCACCATTGACGCGCTTGAATTCGCCATCGGCCAAAGTGAGATTTGCACTGAAACCCAGCCCTTCCACAATCTGGTCTGCAAAATAGATCGCGTTCAACTCAACACCCGAGAACGTTCCATCGGAACCGTTCAGGAATCCAGTGTACGCCCATTGCTCACCGGCGTATTCGGATATGTAGGCGCCTGCGTCAACCATACTGGAGTCAGCGTAGATGACATCGTCGATACCGCGGGTAAACGCTGCGACTGATAATAGCGACCCGCTGTCTAGGTAGTATTCCAGTGAGGCGTCTAGTCCAAATGAAGTCTCAGCTTCGAGCGTGGGGTTACCTCCTGAGATCTCCTTTTCAATAACGTCGATACCCGCTGCAGCGCGCCACTCGTTGTACGTAGGGCGGTTGACGCCCCCGCTCGCAGAGAGGCGAAGCTTCACATTGTCCGAAAGATCAAAGTTGAGGTGGGCACTGGGTAGTATGTCCGTAAAGTCTGTCGAATACTCAAACCCATCAACCCCCTGATTGGTCACTTCAGTCTGCTCTAATCGAACACCCACAACGTAGCTACCCCAGTCAGTCGACTTCGTGTAACTGACATAACTCGCAAGGATGTCTTCGTCTATCGCCACGGCATTTTCAGGGTCAACCGAACCACTAGGATAAGTGTCGTATGATTGCCAGGCTCTATCCAAACCCGGGTTATCAAAATAAGTACCCCCTATTGAGTTTGTAGTATTTGACTCCCATGCACGGCCAGTATCAAAGCCATTTACCTGAGCTGCTAAATCATCTGGATAAGGTCCAAACGCCACTGTCTCTGCACCGCCAACGGCTTCCCTCTGGTCGAACTGCAAGCCAAACTTTAGTTCGCCGTTGCCAATTAATGCCCGCTTGAAATCCACTTTAAATTTATCGACCTCTTGATCCATTGGGTTGTAGAAACCAATTCCGAAATTCGCCAAAAAGATAGCGTCAGCGGGGTTCCCACTCAGTGTGAGGATTGGGTCGGTAATATTGGTCACGTCAAAATCACCGAAATAAGGCACGGGTCCATTTGCAGTTAATCCGGCAAATCCCGCCAACTGATAAGTAATTGGCAAGTTCTGTACAAACTCCGTTTCCGTGAGCGTATAAGAGGCAACCACGTCAAACCCTGCTGCAGTAAACTCAATACCAAGTGTGTTGGTAGACGTTGAGTTTTCGTAGATTCCATCCTCGAGCGCACGTGTTAGCTGAAGCGGCGCGTTAGTGCCCGTTTCTCCTGCGGTTGGCGCGAGGAACTCGAAGACGTACTGATTACGTTCCTCCTCGTCAGTGAACTCCGAATACACACTGTTCAAAAACACTCTGGACACAATACCATCACCACGATATTCAGCGTTGAAGCCGTAGGCCTCATCAGAGCGCTTAATGAAATAAGATCTGTAATCAAGTTCGTTAACGACTAACGTAGAGCCCTCGAGGCCTAAATCGTACTCACGATTGTCCGTGACCTGCTCCCGACTATTCTCGGAATAAAAACCGAGAATGCCGAAGTTATCGTTAGAAAATGAACCGCGTAAGCTGAGCTTATTGACGTCTCCACCACCCAACTCTTGCTCACCAAGGCCCGCGTCAAATGAGAAAGCCGCACCTTCTGTATCGAAGGGGCTATTAGTCTCGATATTGACGAATCCTGATACAGCTTCACCAGGCATATCTGCGGTTATGGCCTTGTTCACCGTTAGCCTGCGGGTAATCACCGCTGGAAAGCTGTCAAAACGGGGAATGCGACCATTTTCCGCGCCCGGGACATCGATGCCGTTGAACGCAATTGCAGTGTACCTGAATGGGGCACCGCGAAGATTGACATAGCGCGCTTGGCCCTGATCCCGCTCGATAGCGACGCCCGGCACTCTAGCCAGAGAATCAGCAAGGTTTTGGTCAGGAAAACGTCCAATCGTATCTGCCGAAACTGCATCAAGAACGTTTACCGCCGCGCGCTTGGCCTCGATAGAAGCCATCTCTGATTGCTTAATTGACGAGCCGGACACGACCACTTCTTCAAGTTGACGGTCTTGAGCCAACGATCCCTGCGACATGATAAGCACCGTTGCGACTATAGGATTTACGTAGTTTCGTTTTGGTGAATCAAACATTTGACCATACCTCTTGGGTAGAAAAAATCCTCGGTATGGTGACGACCATCAATTAATCTAACGTTACTCGGATATTAAACTTTGGTGACGCTGACAGACTGTCTGATCACCTACCCACTAGGGATTGGTTTTTACTAGTGGACGCCATTAACGGCAGGCACGGACTTTCTCTGTGGCGACTCAGATGTAAGCCGCCACGCACCAGGGGTCCGACTTATTTCGATGAGTCTACAGATGCGTGGCTTATCAAAATCGGGGGCGTTTTCGCTGATTAATGTTGCCTGCTTTGCTATCGATAGGCGGGTTGCAGGACCCCTAAGTCATTTTGCTCACGACTGAGTAGTCGAATTCCGTGACGCGAGTAGGGGTTTTTTCTTTGTCAGTGAGAATGGTGATTCCGTATTCCTCGCGAAGTTCCTTGAGCGTTTTTGTCAGAAGTTCAGGAGGTAATTTAAGAGGCCATTTTTTTTTCATTCTGCGAGAGTGCTGAATAACCCTCCAAAGAACGCCCTTGTTCCTCCAGTACAATTTTGGAAGGAACAAGGCACCCATTTTGAATGTAACTGCTTTGCCAAGGTTTCCAATTTCCGGTACGTGTTGATATTTTCTCAACAGCTTCCAGGAAAACGTGGTACCGAAAATAACCCAGACATCTAAGGCGGTTTCATCTTCTATGGTGGTGTCCTGCCCAAAAATGGCATGCGTCGCGTCATGATAGAGCCAGATCGAATCATCGTCCGAGACGGCATCGGTTAGGACGTTACGCCCCATATAGGTCAAATACCTTTGGTATTCCTCGATAGCCTCGCCCAACGTTTGCGTACTATCCTGATTCTGGTATTCAAGTAACATAATTACTCCAAACACACCGGCGATATAAGTATTTTCTAGACCAATCCCGTTCTCAAGTCTATCCAGTTTTTCAAATCAATCAACGTCCTGATGTGGTTAGCAGCTAATTATGATTTGGCCCGGTTTTTCGTCTATCCGCGCTAACTTGAGCGGGGTTTTACTGACCGTTCTGGAGAGGTTAAGTAACGTTGGTAGGACCAGTCACATTGTCTTCAATCGCCATTACCTCTGGCGATTGAACCCCGCGGGCCCCTGCGCTGTGCTATGGCGGACTAAACGCTCATAAGGTCGCGTTTTTCGGACTGGCGACCTCTACCATTTCAAGGCTCACAGAACTCGCCACAACGCGAATTGACACCGAGTTAAATTATCAGATCTCGACGCCAAATGCTCACAAAGCCGAAGCTAACTTGTCCTTAGACCAAGAATGTAGCTGCTACGTGTGAGACAACTCGGTAGTTAAATGTTAGTACTCAACTACCTGACCTTGAATAGGTGCCGAGGTGTGGAATTGGACAATTTTCCACTCCTTACCGCGCTTTTCTAATACTCCTGTGACGCGGATACCGGGTATTACTTGAGAGTTACCGCCGCTAGAAATATGCCAGTCAACTATTTGTGAAAACCAGGCTACCTCGCCAGAGTTCGAGGTCTTTATGACTTGGTTTCTTGTATCAATTCTTTCCACTTCGAAGGCGCCGATCTGATTTGCGAAGGAGTCTCTTACCTCATCGAATCCAACCCATCGCTCAGACGCATCGGTGCCAAAAGTGACCATACCGGTGTCCTTTGCCATGACGTCATCGAACATTTCGACACTCTCTTTTTCAAAGGCTCCCATAAGCTGATCAACCGCATTTTTTAGATTAGGTTTGGAATGTTTTTCCGACGCATGATGTGCTGCGTGAGCGCTCAGTGCGGCAAGAGCCACCAAGGCAGAAAGTAAGGTGCCGTGCATTAATTTCATTTCGTTCTCCTTCAAAACGGTGGGGGACTCCCCCCACCAAATGCGGATTTACTCGTTGCTTACTTCAGAACGTAAGCGCGAATAATCAGCTCTCTGTCTACGGGTCGAAATGTAACAATGTCGAGATTAAAGGTGCCATCATTCAATGCCACCACATGCCGCATTGTTACAGTACCGTCGATGATTTGCCAGCGACCCGAAAAGTTACCTACTGCAATGTCATTGCCAGCAGCGCCACGACCAGAACCGTATACGGTGCCACTAGCACGGCCCTCATCATAAGTTAGCCGGAACGTGACATAGACCCGGCCATAAACGCCCATATCCCCCTCAGCATTAATGACAGATTCGTCATCGCCAAGAGTGAGCGAGGTCATGTTCATCACGGTGTCCGGCTGACGCTTCTCGAGGGTCAGATCCTCAGCTATTACATTTATGGAAAACAGTGTCGAAATGATGATCAGTAACAAGTGCTTCATTTGCTTCCCCTTCTTATCTGTATGATTCGGGCTCCGTTCACCCATCTGTATCATAGGACATTAACAAAAGTCATTGTCGACGTTACATCGCGTTTGCCGTATTAAATTTTTTATTTTTTTGATTTTGTGGCGACCAATCCCAAGGGGGCGGTGTGCTCATTCACAGGTATCTCAATTTTTTCTGGTGACTACGAGAAACCGCGATTGTGGTAGTCGCAATGTGCGATTCCCTATCTAAATCTAGGCACGATAACACTTGAGCACTCTCATACTGCGACAGCCGCAACTCGCCACAATCCAGCAAATCACAAATCAAAAAAGGGGGCCCAAGGGCCCCCAAACACTCACACTCACAAACTGGTTAATCGGCTACGCCGCGTGACTCACGCTCATCTCGCCTGCAGCCATTAAGGCGCCGGTATCGAGCATGCGATTCGAAAAGCCCCACTCGTTGTCATACCAGGACAACACCTTCACCAAGCGTCCATTGACGCGGGTGTGGTTTGCATCGAAGTTGCTAGAAAACGGGTTATGGTTGAAGTCCGCCGACACGAGCGGCTGCTCGTTGCACGACAGGACGCCATGAGGATCAGCTTCCGCAGCGGCTTTAAGCACTGCATTGACCTCTTCCACCGACGTCTCTCTAGAGGCAGTAAAAGTCAGATCCACTAGCGAGACGTTAATCGTTGGTACGCGAATCGCGAGTCCATCGAGGCGTCCCGCCAACTCAGGCATCACCAAACCAATGGCAGCCGCAGCGCCCGTCTTTGTTGGGATCATGCTCTGTGTTGCAGAGCGCGCGCGGTAGAGATCGCTGTGGTACACATCGCTCAAGTTCTGATCGTTAGTGAACGCATGGATCGTAGTCATCAATCCCTGCTCAACACCCATGGCCTTGTGCAGTGGAGCCACAATCGGCGCCAAGCAATTAGTCGTGCAGGACGCGTTGGATACCACGGTGTCCGCACCATTAAGAACATCGTGATTCACACCGAAGACCACAGTTGCGTCGGCATCACCCGATGGCGCAGAAATTAGTACTTTTTTCGCACCGGCTCGAATGTGCGCAGAGGCAGCTGATTTCGATGTAAAGATACCCGTGCACTCAAATACCACATCGACGCCCAGCTCGCCCCAGGGTAGGTCCTCGGGATTGCGCTCCGCGTAAACGTTGATGCGATCGCAGTTGACCAACAGGTCACTACCGTCTACCACCACCTCTGCTCCGAACCGACCGTGTGTGGTGTCGAACTGGAGCAGATGCGCATTGATCTCTGGCGTTCCCAAATCATTAATTGCAACGATTCGGAGCCGCTGCCGCATCTCGGGCCGCTCGTAATACGCCCGCAGAATGTTTCTTCCAATGCGACCAAATCCGTTAATAGCAACATTCATCATGGTTAGTCCCTCGTCTACATTGACAGTATGGAGCTTACAAACAGCATTTTGTAGTAAATTTACAAGAAATCGACAAAAATGCGACGAATACCGCCAATTTATTTGTTTTATTACACGATTCTACGAGCTGGGGGCGCCAAAATGATGATTTGCGAGGCTAATTGAGGCATTATTTGTAATATTCCTACAAACTGGATGTGTCTCATGGGCTCTGAACCCAATTTACTTGCCGTCATTCAAAGCCAGGTCAAGGACCTCAATAAGTCCGAGACTAAGGTGGCAACGGCGATTTTGAATGCACCGGAGGACACCACGCGTTCGAGTATCGCGACGTTGGCTGCGAGCGCGGGCGTCAGCGAACCCAGTGTTAATCGATTCTGCAAGCGCTTCGGTGCTACGGGCTTTCCCGACTTCAAACTCCGACTCGCCCGATCGCTGGCATCAGGTGTTCGCTATGTCAGCCGCGCGGTCGATTTCAGCGACGACATCAACAGTTACCCGCGTAAGCTGTTTGACAATGCGATCAATGCCTTGATGACAGCGCGAGAAGAATTGCCATTGAGCGATATTGAACGAGCCGTGGATCAGGTAGCGCAGGCGAGGCGTGTCTACTTCTTCGGCCTCGGCACCTCAGCGGCGGTCGCGCGCGATGCCGAACACAAGTTCTTCCGATTTAATGTGCCAGTCGCCACGCATGAAGATCCACTAATGCTGCGCATGCTGGCTGCCTCGGGCACGGTGGGAGACCTATTTTTCTTTATCTCTCACACCGGTCGTACCAAGGTGCTGATAGAAACAGCGGACATCGTTCGACAAACCGATGCCACTGTTATTGCCTTGACCGCGGCGGGCTCACCGCTTGCTGAGAAGGCGCACTGTTGTATCAATGTCAAAGTGGAAGAAGACACCGAACAGTACTTGCCAATGACGTCGCGACTCGTGCAGTTGACGATTCTCGATGTTCTGGCGGCCGGGGTGACATTGCGCCGCGGTGAGGGGTTTACACCCCACCTAGCTCGAATCAAAGACAGCGTTAAAGACACTCGATATCCACAGGGATAATTTATGCTCGCGTCATCGGGACACCTCGATACGGCGTCATTGCGCCAACACGTCCGGCTTTTAGGCGACACACTCGGCGAGGTCATTCAAGCCTCAGCTGGCCAGTCGGTTTTCGACAGAATTGAAGCGATCCGTCAATCGTCAAAAAATGCGAACGATGTGGCGGCTCTGGCTGATCTGTTTGATGAACTGAAAACCCTGGATGCCGAAACACTATTGTTGATCGCCAGGGGTTTTGCACAGTTTCTGAATCTCGCCAACATCGCCGATCAACACTTCACGACATCGCGAGCAGTCGATGATCGGTTTGCTGCAAAACAGCTGATTTCAGCCACCATCATTGGGCTGACCGATAACGCCACTAAATCCGAGATTGGTGAGGCACTCGCGAAGCTGCATATCGATTTGGTACTAACCGCACACCCCACCGAGATCACTCGGCGAAGCCTGATTCACAAGCACGGTGAAATTCACGAGTGCTTGAACGACCTCGAGCGAGGCAATCTCAGCAGTGCTCAGGTGTCGCGACGACTCGCTGACTTAATCGCACAAATCTGGCACACCGAGGAGTTTCTCCAGGAACGGCCAACACCCGTGGATGAGGCACGCTGGAGTTTTGCAGTCATCGAAAACTCGCTCTGGGATGCGATTCCCGAATTTATGCGCGACCTAGACGATGTGGCCGCAGAACATGCCATCGATGTGCCCGAGCGCGCTGAGCCCCTGGTTCGACTATCGAGCTGGATTGGCGGTGATCGTGATGGCAACCCGAACGTTACCGCTAAAGTGACGCGTCGGGTGATGCAGCTGAGCCAGTGGCAAGCAGCCGATCTCATCGATCGCGATCTAGCGCAGATATACGAAGAACTCTCAATCACGGCAGCAACCGATGAGCTGAAATCGCTGGTTCCGGGGAAACGGGAGCCTTACCGAGCGCTGTTGCGACCGATCCGAGATCGCGTCCGACAACATCGCGAAGCGCTGGGCGACGCCATTCAAGAGAGAACAGGGGTTATCCCAGCCAGCATCGCGACCGAAGAGCTCACTAATCCTTTACAACAATGCCGGGACTCGCTACTCAGCATGGGCTTGGCTGCGATTGCCGATGGCAAACTTCTCGATCTAATCAACAAGCTTGAAGCCTTCGGAACACACCTAGTTACGCTCGATATCAGACAGGAAAGCACTCGCCATACGTGGGCGGTCAGCGAGATCACGCAAGCGCTGGGGCTCGGCGACTATGCAGACTGGGATGAAGCGACCCGACAAGCATTTCTCAAAACCGAAATCAGCAATTCGAGGCCTCTCATACCCATCGGCTTTCAATGCTCGGACGACACCCAAGAAGTACTCGATACCTTTCGGGTGATAGCCGAGGCACAGCGCGATGCGCTGGGTTGTTATGTTATCTCGATGGCTTCAGCACCGTCAGATGTGCTCGCCGTGCAACTGCTATTAAAGGCAACCGGAGGGCCTCTGGACCTGCCGGTGTCCCCGCTGTTCGAAACCCTTGATGATCTCGACGGTGCCGCAACAACCATTGCAGCACTGCTAGCAGATAAGCATTACAAGGCACGCTTAGCTAACCGACAGGTCGTGATGATTGGCTACTCGGATAGTTCAAAAGACGCGGGTATGCTCGCGGCAGGCTGGGCCCAGTACCGTGCCCAAGAAGAGTTACTCGATGTCTGTAACAAGGCTGGCGTGAAACTACAGCTGTTTCACGGTCGCGGCGGCACTATTGGACGTGGTGGTGCACCGGCACACCAGGCACTGCTCTCCCAACCGCCCGGGACGCTAGCCGAAGGGCTACGAGTCACCGAACAAGGGGAAATGATTCGGGTAAAACTAGGGCTCAAGCCGCTAGCCATTAACACCCTGGGGCAGTACACCCGCGCAATCCTGCGCGCTAATCTGACCCCGCCGCCCGTTCCCAACGACGACTGGCGCCGGGTAATGGACAAGCTGGCCACCCAGTCCTGTGATGACTACCGCGGCTGGGTTCGGGGCAACGAGCATTTCGTTAAGTATTTTCGTCAGGCAACACCTGAGCCGGAGCTCGCCAGTCTGCCATTAGGGTCACGCCCTGCCCGACGCCGCAAAGATGGCGGCATCGAAACCCTGCGCGCAATTCCCTGGATTTTTGCCTGGTCGCAAAACCGACTCGTACTGCCAGCATGGCTAGGTGCTGGCTCAGCGCTAGCAGAGGCGCAGAAAATCGACAGCGGCACCCTGCGCACCATGCGCGAGTCCTGGCCATTCTTTGCATCGAGATTGTCGATGCTCGATATGGTCTACGCCAAATCCGATGTGCTGATTAACAGCCTTTACGACGCAACCTTAGTTGAAGAAGCATTGCTACCCCTAGGTGAGCAACTGCGCCAGCAGCTCGATAGCGATATCGATACTTTGCTCAATCTTCTGGAGGAGTGGACGCTGCTGGCTGAGGACCCCTGGGGCCTCGAGTCGATTAGCCTCCGTAACGTGTATACGGCGCCGCTTAACCTACTGCAAATCGAATTGCTGCGCCGAGTGCGCGACGGCGAAGACGAGCTCGTAAAAAAGGCTCTGATGGTGTCGATTGCCGGAGTCGCTGCAGGGATGCGCAACACCGGCTAGCTACCTAGTGCATTGCCAGCTGACGGATATCGGCCAATAGCTGCACAAGGTAGGTAAGGAAACGGCCGCCATCGCCGCCGTTGACCACTCGGTGATCGTAGGACAACGACAGGGGCAGCATGACGCGCGCTGCAAACTGCTCGCCATCCCATACCGGCTGAGTCGACGCTTTGCTCACACCGAGGATTGCCACCTCGGGTGCGTTTACTATTGGGGTAAAACCGCGCCCACCGATGTTACCAAGACTACTCACGGTAAACACCGCGCCCTGCATGTCACCCGGCCGCAGTTTCTTTTCTTTTGCCTTGGCTGCCAATTCGCGGATCTCATCGCTGAGCTCCCAAATCGACTTCTTATCAACGTCCTTGATGACGGGCACCACCAGTCCCGAAGGCGTATCCACCGCCATTCCGATATGGCAGTAGGATTTATAGATCAGCGCTTCACCACCCTCGGCGAGAGAGCTTTTCAGTTTAGGATTCGCGTTTAGGGCAATTGCCGTCGCTTTGATGATGAACGGCACGGGCGACAACTTACTGCCGCGACGCTCGGCCTCCTGCTTTAGGGACTGCCGGAACGCTTCGAGCTCGGTGATGTCCGCGTCGTCGAATTGGGTCACGTGCGGGACGTTCAGCCACGAGCGCGACATATTCGCTGCTGTGACCTTATCGATCCGCGAGCGCTCCTCGCGTCGAATTTCACCAAACTTACTGAAATCAACTTCAGGCACTAGCGGAATACCAGAGCCGGTTGCGTTTACCTCAGACTGTGGCTCGGCCAAGCGTTTGCTGACATAGGTGTGCAGGTCTTCTTTAACAATCCGACCCTTGGGTCCGGAGCCACGAACCGATGTTAGATCCACTCCGAACTCTCGCGCCAATTTTCGGACCGCGGGCCCGACATAAATAGACGCCGCATCCAACGATATTTCAGCTGGTGCTGACTGAGCGGAAGGCGGCGGATCTGACGCCACCGGCTCGACTCTACGCGCCTCGGTCTTGGCTGGTTTGTCTTCCGCCTTGGCCTGAGACACCTCCGCAGTTGATGCTGGTTTTGATGCTGGTGGGGCTGTCACCCGTGTTGCATTCACGCCTGCGACTGTCAGAACCACCAGGGGTGAGCCCTGCTTTACCTGTGAGCCATCGGAGACGAGTATCGAGAGCACTTCACCGGCGTGCGTACTAGGCACCTCCATCGACGCTTTATCGGACTCCAAAACAACCAGAGAATCACCCTCGGCAACAGTGTCACCAACCGATACACAGAGCTCGACTACTTCGACATCACCGTCAGTGCCGATGTCTGGAACCAGCACCTCGATTTCATTAGAACCTTCATCAGCTGAGCTTGCATCGGTTGAGCTTGCACTAGCTGAAACATCGGCAACTGTTGACGAATCCAAGATCGCATCGGTCTCAGATGCGGTTTCAGACTCAAGCTGACCAGCAGGGTCTTCACTAGCTCCCGGCGCCGCTGCAGCCGCCTCGCTCGCAGCCGCTGGCGATTCAACCATGAGGATGACATCGCCTTCGGACAACTGATCGCCAACCGCGACCCGAATCTCTGTCACAGTGCCGGCTTCTGCCGATGGGATTTCCATCGATGCCTTGTCGGACTCGAGCACGATCAAGCTCTGCTCCAACTCTATTACATCACCCACCGATACCAGCAACTCGACCACCTCGGCGCCTTCGGCACCGCCAATATCAGGTACTACGACTGTCTTATTTGTCATCGTCGGTTACCTCTTACACCGTCATTGGATCGGGCTTGCTGGGGTCTATACCAAGATCGTTCATGACCTTGGCAATCACCTCTCGCTTCACATCACCCGCTTCCACCAGCGATGTCATAGCTGCCAACACGATATAGCGTCGATCGACCTCAAAGAACTCACGCAATTGCGCACGGGTATCGCTGCGACCGTAGCCATCGGTACCCAGAACCGTAAACGAGCGCGGCATAAATTCGCGAATCTGATTGGTTTGGGCGCGGATATAGTCGGTCGCAGCGATGATAGGTCCCTCGGTCTCTGCGAAGCATTGCGTGACATAGGGCACTTCAGGCTCTGCAGCCGGATTCATCATGTTGTAGCGACTGATTCGCTGCCCGTCTCGTGCCAACTCGTTGATACTGGTCACACTCCAGATGTCGGCCGCCACCTTGTATTGACGCTCGAGAATCTCAGCAGCCGCCTCAACCTCACGCATGATGGTGCCCGACCCCATCAGCTGAACCTTGAGCTTGTGCTTGGTGGTGCTGTGCTTCAATGGATAGAGGCCGCGAACAATGCCCTCTTCAACACCCTCGGGCATGTCAGGATGCGCGTAGTTCTCGTTCATGGTGGTGATGTAGTAGAAGACATTGTCGCCGTCTTCAAACATCCGCTTCATGCCAGAGTTAATGATCGTGGCCAGTTCGTAGCTGTAGGTGGGGTCGTAGCTGATGCAGTTAGGAATGGTTGTCGCCATCAGATGACTATGACCGTCCTGGTGCTGCAGGCCTTCACCATTCAGGGTGGTTCGGCCCGCGGTCGCTCCGATCAGGAAACCTCGCGCCTGGCTATCACCCGCGGCCCACGCCAAATCGTGAATCCGCTGGAAGCCAAACATCGAGTAAAAGATGTAGAAAGGCACCATGGGGTAATCGGATACCGAATAGGAAGTCGCGCAGGCCAGCCAGGCTGAAAATGCGCCTGCCTCGTTAATACCTTCCTCGAGAATCTGTCCAGTCTCTTCCTCTTTGTAATAGAGAATTTGGCCGGCATCGTGGGGCGTGTAGTTCTGCCCCACCGATGAGTAGATACCCAACTGACGGAACATTCCCTCCATACCGAAGGTACGCGCTTCGTCTGGGACAATAGGCACAACACGCTGCCCGATTTCCTTGTCTTTAACCAATGACGACAACACTCGAACGAATGCCATCGTGGTTGAGATCTCTCGCTTCCCGCTACCTTTCAACTGACTGGCGTAAGTGGAAAGCGCTGGCGCGGGCAAGGAGTACGATGTCGCACGGCGCGCTGGGATGCTGCCACCCAACTCGGCTCGACGCTCCCTGAGGTAGCGCATTTCGGGGCTGTCCTCAGGCGGCCGATAAAACGGCACGTCCTTGAGGTCCTTATCGGAGATGGGCACACCAAACCGGTCTCGGAACGCCTTGAGGCTCTTCAGGTCTAGCTTTTTCAGCGAGTGAGTTTCGTTACTCGCCTCACCCGCCTCGCTGGTGCCATAACCCTTAACAGTCATCGCCAGAATAACGGTCGGGCGCTCAGTTTCTTCGCAGGCCGCCGCGTACGCCGCATACACCTTGTAGGGGTCGTGACCACCGCGATTGAGGTACATGATGTCCTCATCGCTCAGGTCTTTAACCAGATCCATGGTCTCTGGATACTTGCCGAAGAAATGCTCTCGGGTGTAAGCACCGCCGTTGAACTTACAGTTCTGGAGCTCGCCATCGCAGACTTCATTCATGCGCTTCACGAGCAAACCAGACTTATCGCGCTCAAGGAGTGGATCCCAACGCCGACCCCAGACCACCTTGATCACGTTCCAACCCGCGCCGCGAAATACGCCCTCGAGCTCTTGAATAATCTTGCCGTTACCGCGAACCGGCCCATCGAGTCGCTGTAAGTTACAGTTCACAACAAAATGAAGATTGCCGAGTTTCTCTCTTCCGGCGAGGCCGATGGCACCCAAAGACTCGGGTTCATCGCACTCGCCATCGCCCATGAAACACCAGATCTTTCGATCTCGGTGATCAACCAAACCGCGCTTTTGCTGATACTTCATCACATGCGCTTGATAGATGGCCTGAATCGGACCCAGACCCATCGATACAGTAGGGAACTGCCAGTAGTTGGGCATTAGCCAGGGGTGCGGATAAGAGGACAGACCGTTACCTGACACCTCACGACGGAAGTTCTCCAACTGCGACTCGTCAAATACGCCTTCCAAGTAAGAGCGTGCGTACATGCCAGGAGCACTGTGCCCTTGATAGAAGATCAAGTCGCCCGGGTGTCCGTTACCGGTACCCCGAAAAAAGTAGTTCATGCCTACGTCGTAGAGCGTGGCGCTCGAGGAGAAGCTTGAGATATGCCCGCCAAGACCATCCTCGTTATCGTTGGCTCGCATCACCATCGCCATGGCATTCCAGCGAATTAGCGAGCGGATGCGTCGCTCCATAAACAGGTCACCGGGCATTACTCGCTCATCTTCGGGCTCGATGGTGTTTTTGAATGGCGTGGTAATCGAGGTTGGCAGGTTGACACCCTGCTGGCGCGCGTAATCGTTCAGCTGCACCACAAGCTTGCCCGATGCTTTGTCGCTGTTGTGCCGACGAACTGCATCGAATGAATCAAGCCACTCGCGAACCTCAATAGGATCCAGATCTGCTGACATATGCCTTACCCCCGGAAAGATATTATTAGTTCTAATTTAGAACTTAATTATCTGCTAAGCTCAAGAATCAGAATAATCTTATTAAATGAAAATAACCATATAGTTCTATTTTAGAACCATAATAAGGTCCAGCAGGGATATACTTCTAGTTTC
>NTKA01000039.1 GCA_002456975.1 Halieaceae bacterium MED-G27 | reverse complement strand
GAGATGGACTTCCAAATCCCAACTAACGAGCTGATCGGTGTCGGCGCTGGTACTCTGAGCTACAACTTGAAGGGCTACCGCGAGATGACTGACGCGTTCCAGGCGACTGCTGCGTCTCCGGTTGTTGATACAACTGGTGCGTTCAATAAGCCAAGAGATCGCTTCTTGCACCAGTGGTCATGGGCTCACGACGGTTGGTTCGTCTTCCTCGATGGTACGTGGACTGGTGGCGGTAAGACTGATTTCTACTGGGATCAGGAAGCTGAGCCAGAGAAGTACATCTACATGGACACAGGTCGTGTATACCCCTACGAGATGGACGGTTACTGGACGTTTAATGGCGGCGCGTCTTACCGCGTAACTGACAACATGACGTTGTCTACCTACATCACTAACATCAATGATGATCAGTGTTCAGGTGACGATTGCTACTTGCCAGGCTATCGGACGCCACGAACCTTCAAGTTTGGTTTCCGCTACAGCATGTAAGCGAGTTTAGTAAGTAAAAGGGGAGCATTGCTCCCCTTTTTTTTGCAAGCTATTTGGGTGGTGCTCCGAGTCGACTTTTAGTGCTGTTTTCGGTGTCTCAAATCGATGTTAAGGACGCGGTGATGAAAACAAATTTGAATGCAGTCTCTGGGTTGTCTTGGAAGTTCTATGGACCAGATGCTCGATTTAATTATCCCATTGGTTATCACGGCACCCTATTAGGGCACGACAAATTTGGTCACCTCGACCTACTCTACCGCTGGGACCCTGGCAAGTATTGCCATTTTCATCGGCATCTCTGCGGTGTCCGCTCAACCGTCATTGCAGGGCAGCTCGAAGTGGTCACTTTTGAAAACGGAATCGAAGTCTCTTCCGTGACTCGTGAAGCAGGCAGTTTTTCTCATATGCCCCCAGGTGATGTTCATATGGAGCGCGGGGGCCCGAATGGCGCCACTGTGCTTTTTCACATATTCGCACCCGATGGGCAGCTTACCGAGCTACTGGCGGAGGATGGCACCGCACTGAAGACCCTGACCACTGAAGAGTTGTTGTCTCAGTTAAAGGCGCAGTGACCGCTTATGCTGGAGTGAATCAGGCCCCTAAATAATAACGGCGTTGGCCAGTGGATCACTTCCCGTGAGAAGCTCATGCAGCTCGTCTGCAAGTCGCTCCGATTCGGCGACGCAATGTTTCCAATAGGCGACACGCTCTGCCTCAGGCATCTTGCCGAAGTCGCGCCGGTCTGGAATTTTCCCAAAGGGTAGGCTCGCTATAAATTCATCGGTGGGGCATAGCGTGACTATCCCTGATGTTTCGGGCACCTGGTTAGCACGCCAGGGCAAAAACTTATCGAACCAACCAATAGTCACTCGCTTACTAAAGTGGGGATACAGCCAAACTTTGTCGGGCGGTAGCTTAGATAAGTCGAAGTGATAGTCTAGTATGCCACCGTCCCAATGCGCACCCATCGGTGACCCTTCAATATCGGTCACTGCTTCAAAAACGTAGGGGATAGCACCACTGGCCATGAGTGCATTGAATGTATTTTGGCAATTCAAAGATACATAGTCGGTACGTAAGCTTGAGAATAGAGCTTCTTGCGGATCTGTAGCCTCATGTGCGAACACGGTACGTCGAAACGACAAATCTAGCGATCGTCGGGTGATTGCATTGGCCAAACCAGCACAAGCCATTCCAGTAACTAGACCGGGCCCTTTGGATTGTTTGGTCAGTCCCAGGCCGCGTGCTGTCACCACCATCGATTGCAGCCAAGGGTGTTCGACAACATGCCGTTCACCGTTCTCACCTAATCCTGAACGGAGCAGCCACGCCGCTACCTCGGTTATTTCAGCTATTTTTGGTTTTGTGGAACGGTAACTTTGATCGAGATAGGCTGCTTCAAAGCGATCGAAGGCAGCCACGGGATCCAGCTGCGCCATGAGCGCATGCCGCCATGACCCGACCGACGACCCGACTGCTGGTAACGCTAGAGTTCGTGAGGCAAATAATTCGGTACATAGCACCCGATCCATCTGCCCTAGGATCAGCCACTTCGGACCGCCTGACGCACCGATAAGTCCGTCAAACAAGTCAGCATGCCAGCCCTCAGAGGATAGCTTTGCTGCCGCCTGCGTGCCGACTCTTAATTCAAGCGCCTTCACCGCGTCCTCCCGCTACAACCGCGCAATCAAGTTTGATAATTTCATTCGAATACTCTGATAACGATGATCGTGCTATCGATAGCGTATACCTATTTAGGACCGCTAGCGGATCGATAGTAAGACACTCGGTGTAGATCATCTCTACATTCAATATGAATTCGGTGAACGATAAATTCGAGAAACAACGCCGACGTCAGTCGCTTAAGGGTCTCCTCTCTTTAAGAGCTAGGTTAAATCGAAGGCTCAGATATTTCGCGCGTGCGATCGGCCGCTTATCCACTTGATTATCGTATGTCGCGGTAATCGCGGTACCAGTCAACAAAGCGTTCCAGACCGTCCTCTATCGATGTCTGCGGATCATACCCCGCAATCGATTTGGCGGCGTCGATGTTAGCGCAGGTCTTGTAGACGTCGCCCGGTTGCATGTCGACGTACTCTTTTATTGCTTCGCGGCCACAGAGTCTTTCGATTGTGCCAATAAAGTCACCCAATTTAACGGGCTGGTTGTTTCCAAGGTTCAGTATGCGGTGGGGTATCTCTAGCTCATTGGGAGGTTTTTCACACGCGCCCAAGACGCCCGAGACAATATCGTCGATGAATGTGAAGTCGCGTTCGAGGTTGCCGTGATTAAATACCTTAATCTTTCTACTCTCGAAAATATCGCGGGTGAAGGTGTAATAGGCCATGTCCGGACGACCAGCGGGTCCATAGACGGTAAAAAATCGCAGGCCAGTCATCGGTATGCCAAAGAGTTTGGCGTAACTGTGTCCTACAACTTCATTTGCTTTCTTAGTCGCTGCGTACAAGCTCACTGGATCATCGGTGGGGTCGGTCTCGCTAAATATCGAGCGCTTGCTGTTACCGTACACCGAGCTAGAGGACGCAAATACGAAGTGCTCCGGTGGCGTCAGCCGCACTTGATCCAGAACATTCTGAAACCCCACCAAATTACTCTGCACGTACGCCCCTGGGTTTTCGATTGAATACCTTACCCCAGCCTGCGCTGCCAAATGGATTACCCAGCGAAAGGGACCTCGCGCGAATACTGATTCGACCAGCTCAGCATCGGCCAGATCACCTGAAACAAACGAAAAACGCGGGAACTCGTTGAGTTGCGCCAGTCGATGGTGTTTGAGCGCTGGATCGTAGTAGTCATTGATACTATCGACACCTACTACGTCATAGCCTTGATTAATCAGGGCTTTCGCTACGTTGGCGCCGACAAAGCCTGCGGCTCCTGTCACTAATATCTGGCTCATTGAGCTCCTGACTCGTGCATGAGTAAAAGGGGTGATGGTGCAAGTATACGGCTTGCCGATGCTGACTGTCTTCAGGGTGACTGTAGACGTGGTCATTGGCGTCTTTGCAATAAACGATCAGTAGCCTCGCCGGCAATGCTACCATTAGGCCTCTCGTGTGTTGGGTGGTGTGACTTGCAGATAGTGCGTTGGATCCTAGGTATCGCGCTGTTGCTGGCGTTGGTTGTTGTTGTCGACCGTGTGCTCGGCTGGCAGTCAATTGCTGGCGATTGGCTGGCGGTATCGCCTCAGACGCTGGCGGTCGCCCTGGCCCTGTTCCTGTCGAGTCATCTGCTCCGAGCATTCAGAATATATCGGTACAGTGCCCGTGCCTTGGGTCTCGGATACGGCGATACCGTCAAAATTAGTGCCGTCCATCAAGCGCTTAACAATCTGTTGCCGATGCGCTTGGGCGAGGGAGCTTATCCGCTATTGATGCGCCAATACGGGGGCCAAGCGATCGGGTCGGCGCTTGCTGATCTCATCTGGCTTCGGTTGTTAGATCTGGTGATCATGGGGTCCCTAGTAGTCGCCTTGATCGTGGACGCGTTCGCCAACGCCACAGCCGTGGTCTTGAGCACCCTAGCAAGTATCGCACTGGCGTCGTTTATTTTGGATAGTGCGATAGCTGCGGGTCGACGCGGATCGGGCGATGCTAATAAGAGCCGGCTGGCTTCGGTGGTGACAACACTCGTTGATCGAGCACCCGCGACTTGGGGCCAACAAGCGGTGTTGCTATTACTCACCGTTTCGGCATGGACAGCAAAACTACTGGGTTTATTAATATTGCTCGATGCGATGACGGCTTTGCCGCTTACTACAATTTTAACGTCGCTTGTCGGTGGCGAGGTGTCTGGCATTTTGCCGGTGCACGGTCTGGCTGGCGCGGGTACCTATGAGGCAGCTTTCGTCGTTGCAGGCAGTACCAGTTGTGAGGCAGCGGAGCAGTTGTTGCAGGCAGGGGTTAACGCTCATATTTTTGTTCTGTTGACGACCTGCAGTTTAGCGGCACTCTTATTACTGCCATTGCTGGTGCCCACCGGCAAAGTCCGCGACAATAGCGGTAATTCAAGTGACTAAGACAGCAAGGGGGCGGGTCCTGTGACCGAATCTGCCGAACACGGCCACGACAGTTTGTCGGTAGTGATTCCGTTTTATAACGAAGTGGGGAACGCCGGCGAGCTGATTGCAGAGCTGCATGAGGCGCTGACGCCGCTGACGATGCCCTGGGAGATAGTCGCGGTCAACGATGGCAGCCGCGACGACACGGCTGCGGAACTCGCTGCTAGCCGACGACGGTTTGGTGATCATGTTTGTGTGATTAACTTTGCCAGAAACTTCGGTCAAACCGCTGCGATGCAGACGGGTATCGATTATGCCCGTGGCAGTCTGATCGTCACTATGGACGGCGATCGTCAAAACGACCCGCACGATATCCCTCGGCTGATCGACTACTTACTGGAAAACGATCTCGACATGGTCTCCGGCTGGCGAAAGGATCGACAGGATGCGGCGATTCGTAGGAAGCTGCCCAGTCGGATCGCTAACCGTCTGATCCGTCGAACAACCGGCGTCGATGTCCGTGATAATGGTTGCAGCCTTAAGATTTTTAGAGCTCACATTATTAAGCAGGTGGTGCTGATGGGTGAGATGCATCGCTTCACCTCTGCCTGGGTAGCGAGTGTTACTGACCCACAGCGCATCGGCGAAATGGCCGTCAACCACCGCGCGCGGACTGTGGGTGATTCGAAGTACGGGATATCAAGGACGACGCGGGTCATCCTCGATCTGGTTGTCGTTTTGTTCTACATGCGGTTTTCACGGCGCCCCGGTCACTTTTTTGGCTCCTTCGGTCTAGCGCTCGGTGCTGTCGGCGGGGCTATGCTTGGTTATTTACTGATGGTTAAGCTGATTATGGGCGTGGATGTCGGTGGTCGCCCAATGCTCTTCGCAGGCGTGTTGTTTGCGCTGGCGGGCGTCCAGTTGGTGACAACGGGTGTGTTAGCCGAAATCCTAACGCGGAATGCTCCCGCTAAGGGCTACGCTGTGCGGTCGGCGAGCGCCATGCACGAACGCCGCTGGAAGGCTGGCGACAGCGAGTGATCCCTAGCTCTCACCTTAGCTGGTATGAGCGACCAGTCGTTCTAGTACTGTTATCGGTGCTGAGCATAATCGGTCTGGGGTTTGTGACGCCCCTATTTGATCTCGATGAAGGGGCGTTTACGGAGGCGACTCGTGAGTTGCTGGAATCGGGTAACTGGGTATCAACTTCTCTGAATGGCGAGCCGCGTCACGATAAACCTATCCTGATTTATTGGTTGCAGGCCATCTCAGTGACTATATTCGGTCAATTTGAGGGGGCCTGGCGCCTGCCTTCGATGCTGCTGTCGGGTATCTGGCTGTGGCTGACCTACCGCTTTGGACGGGAGTTTTTGTCGCCTCGTACCGGTGCTCTGGCTGTTTGGGTACTGGCATCATCGTGGCTGGCGACGGTGATTTTTAAGGCGGCGATCGCAGACGCATTGCTGAATACCTTGCTCTGCTGGACGCTGTTTACCATTTACCGGTTCACCCAAGCACCTAATGAGCGTACTCTCGCGATCGCAGGCCTTGCCATGGGACTGGGTTTTTTGGCGAAAGGGCCGGTCGCGGTTGTGTTGCCCTTGGGAACCCTGCTGATAGCCATGTCATTGCAGCTAAGGCTTTGGGAGTTTCTTAGTATCTGCCTCAAACCGGCTGCCTGGCTCACCGTGCTCCTGGTTATTACCCCCTGGCATGTAGCGTCCTATCTCGATCAGGGCTGGGCTTTTTTCGAGGGCTTTTATCTGGGGCACAATCTGGGTCGTTTCAGCGATACGATGGAGAGCCACGGCGGCTCTTACAGTTACTACCTGCTATTGCTTCCTATCATCGTTATGCCGTTTATCCGCTGGTTACCCGCCACCCTTGGTCATGGCTGGCGAACCTTTATTAACCGGGATCAATCATTAGACTTATTTTTGTGGTGCTGGTTTGGTTTGACCTTCGTTATCTTTTCCGCGTCTAGCACGCAATTGCCGCATTATCTTCTTTACGGCTTGACGCCGTTTTTCCTCCTGCTGGCTCGTCAAATAGACCAGCAGATTAGCGTTGGCAAATGGTGGCTACTGCCGGGACTAACACTCGCTGCATTTTTTGCCCTGTTTCCGTTGCTCTTGCCCTGGGTTAACGCGCCAGATCAGTATTTGGAAGCGACATTGGCATTGGGCACGCAAGTGTTCGAAAACTGGGATGGACCGGTTGTGGTGGCGCTTGCGATGCTCGCTGTTATCAGTGTTTGGCTGGCTCGAAGTAGCTCGATTTACGGTATTTTAATGAGTGCCGCGGCTGTTGCTCTAAGTGTTAATTTTGTCGCGATGCCAGTCATTGCCGCTGCGCAACAACAGCCTGTGAAAAATGCGGCTGAGTTCGCGTTGGCAAACCACGCCGATCGCGAGTTTGTAGCTTGGCGAATCGATATGCCGAGCTTCAGTGTGTACACCGATCGTATTGTCCCGAAAACAACGCCGGCACAGGGCCAGTTGGTCTTTACCAAGCGGGGGAAACTCGACTCGCTGGCGCAGCAAGTCAACGATGCGACGATTGCGCCGGTATTTTCCGACGGCGGTATCGTGCTTGTGCTAATCGGTGGGTTTGATCAATGACAGGCATTGCCGATTTTTTGAGTAATGCCGATCGCGAGTGGTCCGCGCGCGGTAACCATGATTATTTTTTGCTCTACACGGCGGCACTACTGGTACTGGTGAGCAGTGGTTTGATGGCGTTGGGCGGGCATCATGCTGGATTCCATGGTTGGCAATCAGCAGCAAATTCGACACTAAGCCCCTGGCTGTGGACGAATATCACGTTTGTCGGTGACACACTGACTGCGCTGGCCATCGCCTTAGTCGTAGCGATACGGTTTCCGAAGGTGGCTCTTGTGACATTACTGGCCGCCCTGCTCGGTGGAGTAGCGATTCAGATGATTAAATATGCGCTTGCACTACCTCGCCCGCCAGCCGTGTTAGCCCCAAATGACTTCACCTTGATCGGTCCGGGAATAAAGAGCCGTTCCTTCCCCTCCGGTCACACCGCTACGGCATTTTTAATGATGGGGGTCTTTACCCGCGCTGTATCCCTGCCGGCGACCAAAGTCGTATTACTTGCCTTGGCCCTATTGATTGGTATTTCCCGCGTAGCTGTTGGAGTCCATTGGCCGGTGGATGTCATGGTGGGCGGCGCTATCGGGTGTATCGGCGCTTTCCTGGCCTTGCGATGGGGTGACCGGATGCGACAACCAATATTGGCATTTGCCTTGATCATGTTGTTGATGGTCGTGGCGGCACTTCAACTCCTGGTTTACGACGGGGGTTTTGAGGCGACCGCGGTCACAGCGCCTGCTTTGGGGATAAGCAGTTTGCTACTGGCGGGATATTTGGCCTTTAAGCGTTGGCGCAATTGGAGTGCTGCGCTGTAGTTCACTACTGTGTCATGCCTTGAGCACAACCACACCACATTCGGAACCATTGCTTTGTGACCAGCGTATTCACGGTATCAATCTATAGAACTGAAGCAGTGATAGAGACATCATGTTCGATCAGGCGATAGTCAGAGACGCAAAACGTGGCCGTTGGCTGCGATTTACTGACTGTATCGATAGCGTCAGCTGTCGAGATACCAGTGCGGTCGCGGATTTGCTCGCCGAGATTGAACGACGGTGTCGAGAAGAGTCCCTGCACGCTGTTGGCTATGTTTCCTATGAGGCCGCGCCTGCTTTTGACGCCTCGCTGCCCACCCAGACGACACACTTACCACTGATTGGCTTTGCGCTGTTTCGTGCTCCCGAAGTTCTTGATACCACTCCAATGCATGGATTGGAGGAGGTGTCGGAGTCTCTCGAATGGCGTTTAGGTGAAAGCCAGGAGGCTTTTCAACATAAAGTCGAGTCAGTTCGGAGTTTAATCGCTGAAGGCGCGGTGTATCAGATCAATTTGACGTCACGGTTAAGCCAATCGGGCGTTCTGACCGAGGCAGACTTCTTCAGGATCGCAGAGGGGATGCCTTACGCAACCTTTCTCTCGGGGCCCGAGGTGGCAATTGCGTCAGCCTCGCCAGAATTATTCTTCGAGCGTGTCGATGGGCGGCTAGTCAGTCGTCCCATGAAGGGCACAGTCCGGCGCGGTACGAACCAAGCCACGGACAGCTTAGCTAAAGCATGGCTCGAGTGCTCTGAGAAAAACCGTGCCGAGAATGTGATGATCACCGATATGGTGCGCAATGACATTTCTCGAGTGGCATCAAAAAATAGAGTGGTTGTTGATGAGCTCTGCGCGGTAGAGGCCTTTCCCAGCGTCTGGCAAATGATCTCAACGGTTTCGAGCGATACCAACAGTTCACTGCTTGATATATTTAGGGCGCTTTTCCCTGCGGCGTCGATTACCGGTGCACCGAAGCGAGCGGCGATGGAGGCAATCAAATCACTCGAGGATCAACCTCGTGAGCTCTATACGGGCGCGATTGGCCATATTGAGCCCTCGGGTAATGCTGTCTTCAATGTGGCAATCCGCACGGCTTGGATCGACAAGGTAGCCAAGCGGTCGGTCTTTGGGGCTGGCTGCGGCATTGTTTGGGACTCCGACCCCTACGACGAATATGTGGAGCTCATGGCCAAAACAAAGATCTTGAAGCGGCCATCGTCATGGTTTCATCTGTTTGAGACCATGCTACTCGAGGCGTCAGGCTCTGTTCAGTTTATGACTGAGCACTTGGATCGGCTGGAGGCTTCTGCTGAGTTTTTGGGTTTTGAATTTGATCGATCCGAGGCTCATATCGCCCTAGCAGGCTTGGCGGCCGAAATACAGGGACCCAAGCGCGTGCGATTACAACTCGATCGCGATGGTCGGCTTAGCTCTCAAGTTAAGTCTCTCGCTGACACCTTGCTGGCTCGCTCGGATTGTGTGCGATTAGCAATCGCTGAAACCCCCGTTGATTCGGGCGACATGTTTGTGTGCCACAAAACCAGTCATCGCGCAGTCTATGACCGAGCCGTGGCTGAGGTGCCGAGGGGAACCGAACCTCTTCTGGTCAATGAGTTAGGACACATCACCGAGAGTGCCATTGCCAATGTGGTATACGAGATCGACGGTCAGCTCTTTACACCCCCAGAATCCGATGGGTTGCTGCCGGGTGTATTGCGCGGTGTGCTGATCAGAGAAGGCAAGATTATTGAGCGATCGTTGCCCGTCAGTGAATTGGCCGATGTCACCAGCTGGTGGCTAGTCAATGCATTGCGCGGTTGGCGAGAGGCCAAGCTGGTGTCTGCAAGGCTTCGCGATCTGCAAATCGCCTAGCGCGTGGATCCTTGTCCATCCTGTGTTGGGGCTAACGTGATGGCCCACCTGCCTTTCGTCAGGACTACCGTTACATTTGCAGCTTCGCGCTAGTCCCGCGCCTAGGCATACGAAGGTTTTACCAGTGGTGAAGAATACTCTGAGTGAATCAGACCTCTCACGCGTCATTGAAATGGCCTGGGAGGATAGGACACCTTTTGAGGCGATTGAGACGACGTACGGCCTATCGGAAGCCGAGACGATTAAGTTGATGCGTCGTAGCTTGAAGCCATCCTCCTTTCGTCTATGGCGTGCTCGGGTGACTTCGCGGACAACCAAACACCGAAAATTGCGCGGCTTTGATGTGGGTCGCGGCTACTGTTCGACACAATACAAGCGCTAGGCTAGGAGTGACAGCAATGTGGTTTGCATGGGGAGAGTTTTGGGTGGCCTGCTTGGTGGGTGGCATGCTGTTTTTTCCGAGCGTGGTGGCGCCTGTCGTTTTTAAGGCATTACCTGAAGAGCAGGCCGGCGCATTTTTACGAGTTATGTTCCCGCGCTACTACAGCTTCATTATCGTGCTGGGCGTCGCAGCCTGTGTCAGTTACGCGCTCGCAGAAAGCGGTGCGCGGGGCTCTGTCCTCGCGCCAACTGTTGGTATTTCTGCCTTGGTCGTAGCATCGACCCTCTGGGTGAAGCAGTTTCTACTGCCAAAAATCAATGCCGCGAGAGATGCTGAGTTAGCAGGCGACGCGTCGGCGGGGGCGAGTTTTAACACCATGCATCGGCTATCGGTTGTCATCAATATGGTGCAATTGCTGGCGCTGCTTGCGATTGCCGCCAAGTTGATTTGAGACTACCAGCGACCAGCGACCAGCGACCAGCGACCAGCGACCAGCGACCAGCGACCAGCGACCAGCGGTCCCGCTAGGCTTATCAGCTAGTCAGCACGGCAAGTCTGTCGATCAGAGAAGTCACCCCAGCAATGGTGCGAGAAAACGCCCGGTATGCGATGCTTTGTTTGCGGCTACTGTTTCCGGGCTACCGGTGGCGATAATCTCACCGCCGCCTGAGCCACCCTCGGGTCCTAGGTCTACGATCCAGTCGGCGGTCTTAATGACGTCGAGGTTATGCTCGATGATGACCACGGTATTACCGCCATCGCGAAGCCGATGCAAGACCTCAAGCAGTTGCCGGATATCCTCAAAATGAAGTCCCGTCGTTGGCTCGTCGAGAATGTAGAGCGTACTGCCCGTGTCCCGTTTAGACAGCTCGCGCGATAGCTTGACGCGCTGTGCCTCTCCGCCCGACAGCGTCGTCGCTGCTTGGCCTAAGCGTATATAGGTGAGACCAACATCCATAAGGGTTTGTAGTTTCCGATGGATCGAAGGCACAGGCTCAAAGAAGGTAAGGGCATCCTCGACAGTCATATCGAGCACTTCGGCGATATTCTTGCCTTTGTATTGGATTTCCAGTGTTTCACGGTTATAGCGCTTACCTTTGCAGACATCACAGGGAACGTAGATATCGGGAAGGAAATGCATCTCGACCTTGGTAACACCGTCGCCCTGACAAGCCTCGCAGCGACCGCCGCGCACATTAAAGCTGAAGCGACCAGGCTTGTAGCCTCGCGACCGAGCTTCCTGTGTTCCGGCAAAGAGCTCTCGGACAGGGGTAAAGATGCCGGTATAGGTCGCGGGGTTCGATCGAGGGGTTCGCCCGATCGGGGATTGATCGATATCAATGCACTTATCGAAATGCTCGAGCCCAGCACAGCCCTCGTGAGCTGCTGCACGCAAGGTGGTCGCGCCGTTGAGCATTGTCGCCGCAAGCGGGTAGAGCGTGCCGTTAATGAGTGTCGATTTGCCCGAGCCTGATACGCCTGTGACACAAGTCAGTAAGCCCACGGGTAGTTCGAGCCTGACATTTTGTAAGTTATTGCCCGACGCGCCAGTAATAGACAACGTCTGCTTACCATCGGCCTTATGGCGCTTCTTGGGTACTTCGATTTGTCGACGGCCAGAAAGGTAGTCACCGGTGAGCGAGGCCTCGTTGGCCATGATCGATGCCATCGGTCCCTCAGCGACGATGGCGCCACCGTGAACTCCGGCTCCGGGGCCAATGTCGATAACGTGATCAGCGGTCCGGATCGCATCCTCGTCGTGTTCGACGACCAGTACGGTGTTTCCGATATCCCTGAGGTGGGTCAGGGTGCGCAGTAGTCGCTCGTTATCCCGCTGATGCAGGCCAATCGAAGGTTCATCAAGGATGTACATCACGCCAACTAGCCCGGCTCCAATCTGAGAGGCGAGTCGAATCCGCTGCGCTTCACCACCCGACAGGGTTTCTGCGCTGCGATTGAGGGTAAGGTAGTTGAGGCCAACGTCGACCAGAAAGCGATAGCGAGCGCGAAGCTCTTTCAAAATCTTATCGGCTATTTCGCCCTGTCGTCCTTCCATTTCGAGTTGTTCGAAATAGTCAAAGGCGTCGCCGACGGGTAGTTCAGTGATACTCGGCAGGGTACGACCGTCAACAAATACACTGCGCGCATCAGCGCATAGACGGGTGCCCTGGCAACTGCCGCAAGGTGCGGTGGAAACATATTTTGATAGTTCTTCGCGCACCGATGATGACTCGGTCTCACGATAGCGGCGCTCCATATTCGGCAAAATGCCCTCAAAGGCATGGTGTCGTTTGAATACCGAACCGCGGTCGTTGATGTAGGCAAACTCGATTTCTTCGCCGCCGTTACCGTGCAGTAATAGGGAGCGATGGCCTTCGGACAGCGTGTTGAAGGGCGCGTCGATCGAAAACCCGTAATGCTTAGCCAGCGAAGTTAACAGATGAAAATAATACACGTTGCGTCGATCCCAACCGCGTATCGCACCCTCACCGAGACTGGATTCGGGGTGGGCTACCACCCGAGCTTCGTCGAAGTACTGCGTTACCCCCAGACCATCGCAGCTGGTGCAGGCGCCCGCTGGATTGTTGAAAGAAAATAATCTGGGTTCCAGCTCGTCGATCGAGTGACCACACTGCGGACAAGAGTATCGGGCCGAAAACAGGACTTCGTCGCCATCTTCATCCATCGGAGCGACGCAGGCGATACCATCGGTGAGTTCGAGCGCGGTCTCAAAGGACTCGGCGAGTCTGAGCGCCAGGTCATCACGAATCTTGAAACGATCAACAACAACATCGATGTGATGCTTTTTGCGTTTATCGAGCTCGGGGACATCGTCTAGATCCACCACAATACCGTTGACCCGAACCCGGATGAAGCCCGCCGCTCGGGCCTGCTCGAACACATGTAAGTGCTCACCCTTACGGTCGCGAACAAGCGGGGCAAGCAGCATTAACCGCTGACCTTCGGGCATCGCCATGACTGTATCGACCATCTGGCTGACGGTTTGTGCTTTTAGGGTAATGCCGTGTTCCGGGCAGCGCGGATCGCCGACCCGAGCGAACAATAGCCGCAGGTAGTCATAGATCTCGGTAATCGTGCCCACGGTTGATCGAGGGTTATGAGAGGTCGATTTTTGCTCGATTGATATTGCCGGTGACAGGCCTTCAATGTGGTCAATATCGGGCTTTTCCATCATCGATAGGAATTGCCGAGCATAGGTAGACAGCGACTCTACGTAACGCCGTTGACCCTCCGCATAGAGTGTGTCGAAAGCCAGTGAGGACTTGCCCGAACCCGAGAGTCCAGTGATTACCACGAGCTTGTCTCTGGGGATATCGAGGTCGATATTTTTGAGGTTATGTGTCCGTGCGCCACGAACTTGGATGGTGTCCATACAGCTTGACTTCAACGTCCAGGCCAAAAGTTCAAAATTATACTCCGAAGTGGCGCCGATAGACTCTGGGTGCCCCGCTATTTGTCCGGTTCGTGATACGCTTCTTTTCTTTTGAGATTGAGTCCGTGGCCAATAGCGACGCCTTTACCCGTGACGAGCGACAAGCTGTGATTATGCTTTCTGCTCTTTATGTGGTTCGCATGCTCGGCTTGTTTATGGTGCTGCCGCTCATCGCAATCTACGCCACCGATATGACAGGCGCTACACCGTTTCTGCTGGGATTGGCGGTCGGCGCCTACGGCTTAACACAGGCCTGCCTGCAAATTCCCATGGGCTGGTTATCTGACCTTGTTGATCGACGCTGGGTGGTTGCGGGCGGTCTATTGATGTTGGTGCTCGGCAGTGCTGTCGCAGCGAGTGCATCGACAATGGCCGGTATTGTTTTCGGCCGCTTTTTGCAAGGGAGCGGCGCGATTGCATCTGCCACAATGGCGTTGGCAGCGGATTTCACTCGACCTTCTCAGCGAGCAAAAGCCAGTGCAGTTATTGGCGCCAGTATCGCCATTGCGTTTGCCTTGGCTTTGGTAATCGGGCCCGCGTTAGCGACCTTGGGTGGCTTGCCGATGGTGTTTTGGGGGACCGCGGTATTGGCTTTTTGCGGAGTTCTCATTGTGTTGTGTCTGCCCAAGCCGCCTCCAATCAGCGGTCGTTTCATCGTTGAGGGGTCAGGGTTCGAGCAATCTCGTTTATTCGAGGTATTGCGACTCCCGTCATTGCGCATTATGTATTTGAGTATTTTCTGCCTGCATTTTTTGCTGATGGCGGTTTTTGTGGTCGTACCTTCGTCACTGGTGACCGAGGCGCAGATTGTTCGAGATCATCACGGTTGGGTCTATCTCGGTGCGTTGCTGCTCTCGGTCCCTGGCATCTATGTCTTGGTTAAGGGGCGACGTTATTTAGAGCATCCCGTAAGGAGCGTGGTTTCGGGCCTCGCTATCGTGGCGGTCGGACTCGCCTTGCTGGCCTGGGGCGGTCTTTCGGGAACTCTTTTGGGCTTGCTGCTCTTCTTCACAGGGTTCACAGCATTGGAAGCTATTTTGCCGTCACTTACCTCTATTGTGGCACCGGAGCGAGCGCGGGGTACCGCGATGGGCGTCTTTGCCTCGTCACAATTTATTGGCGTGTTTATCGGTGGTGTGACAGGCGGGTTCTTATTGACCAGCTACGGCGCGGTGGGTGTTTGGCTGGGGACGTTGGTTTTGATTGGTTTTTGGACGGCAACGGTGATGGTGTCGCCTTTGCGGACAGCTAATCTCGCTGAAGCACCATAAAGACAACATAAGATCTCCCGAAGCCCGTCCTGGGTTGATATAGTCGGGGCAGTAGAAAATCATGTAGAGGCAGTCTTAGAGACTTGCTTCAGGAGGAAACAATGGCGACTCGTGGGGTCAATAAAGTAATTTTGGTGGGCAATCTGGGCAACGAACCCGAGCACCGTGTGCTGCCTTCTGGTGGTGGTGTGACTAACATCAGTATTGCTACATCTGAATCTTGGAAAGATAAGAATACCGGTGAAATGCAGGAGCGAACCGAGTGGCACCGAGTCGTGTTCTTTAATCGTCTTGCAGAGATCGCCGCCGAGTATTTGCGTAAGGGCTCCAAGATATATGTCGAGGGCGCATTGCGAACCCGCAAATGGCAGGACCAGTCCGGGCAGGATCGCTACAGCACTGAGGTGATCGCTAACGAGATGCAAATGCTCGACAGCCGAAATATGGCGCAAGATAACAGCGGCTTTTCCGGTGGTGCGCCGGCCATGGGTTCAGCGGCACCCGCCGCAGCCGCTGGCTTTACCCCAGCTCCGGCGCCAGCAGCACCGCCTGCTGATTTCCCCGAGGACGATATTCCCTTCTAGTTAAGTATTCTTTGGGTTGCGCTCGCATCGACGCCGCGAGGCTTATTAATCGAGGTGACCTGAGGACCTTAATTAGGATAGGAGAAGAGGCAGGTAGTGCGAGTTCTTGTCCTTGGTAACGATACCCCTACTGGCTATTCGCTGAGCGCGTTTGCCAGCCCCTTGCGTCGACATGAGTTACTGGGCGTCGGTACAGACGCGCTCCGTTGGCGCCGGGAGCGGCAAGTGCGCAGATTACTGCGTGATACCTACCCAGACGTTGTTGTTGATACCCGAATCGTGACCCAAATAGATAGCTCCGATCGGATTGGCTCACGCGATATTGAGCGCACCGGTTGGCTGGCCGACTACTGCGAGCGTTATGGCTCCAGTTACTTTTTGTTATCTAGTGCTTTCGTTTTTTCGGGGCAGATGACACGTCCTTATCTCGAGACCGATACCCCCGATGCGAATCATGCCTTGGGGCAGGTTCTGATCGAAATTGAAAAGACTCTAACCTCGCGTTTAGACGACACCTTTGTACTCCGACTAGGGCGTTTGTTTGGTGGCCGTCGGCCTAATGCTCTTTGCAGGTCGCTCGATGCCTTACGGCGAGGTCAACGCTTAGCGCTGTCAAACCGCGATGGCGGCAGTCCGGTGCACGTGGCCGAGGTGGCTAGAATTGTCGCTGCGATTCTTGACCAGATGAGTGTGGGCGCCGATAAGCATGGCCTGTTTCATTACTGCAGTTTGGGGGAAACCGGTTATCTGGCATTTGCCGAAGCCGTATTGGCTTGCGCGTCACAGCATGAGCCGTTTGAGAAGGCCCGTGACTTGCTTGATGACGTAACCGATCCAGATGCAGCGATTACTAATCATTCGTTAGACTGCAGTGCGATTCGTCGTGAGTTTGGTATTCAGCAACTGCCGTGGCGCGGTTTTGTTGATCGAGCGGTGACCCGCTACTTAGAACTTTACGTGAAGTCTGACAAGGACAAGGACAAGGACAAGGAGACAGCGTGACGCAGGCGATGAATGTGGCGGTCCTCACCGTGAGTGACACGAGAACCCGCGCTAACGATACCTCGGGTGACTTTTTGGCCGATGCGCTAACCGACGCAGGGCATTCGGTGTGTGCTCGCGATATTGTTATTGACGATATCTATCTGATCAGAGCCGCATTGTCGGCGTGGATTGCAGAGGCGGCCGTGCAGGCGGTGCTAATTACCGGTGGGACAGGTTTCGCGGGCCGAGATTCAACACCCGAAGCGGTGGAGCCTCTGTTCGATAAAACCATTGAGGGGTTTGGCGAGGTCTTTAGAGCCCTGTCCTTTGAGGAGATCGGTTCTTCCACGATCCAGTCTCGAGCCATTGCGGGACTGGCCAATAAAACCGTGATTTTCTGCATGCCGGGTTCCACCGGAGCCTGCCGAACCGCTTGGAACGGCATCATTCGTGATCAGCTCGATTCGGAACATCGACCCTGCAATTTTTCGGGTGTTGTATCGCCCAAGACATGAGTTTACTCCCGTTAGATCAGGGACTGGCCCAGATAAGGGCCAGTGTCGACGCTATATCTGATACCGAGATCTGCGATGTATCCGATGCTGCGGGTCGGGTACTCGCGCAAGACGTCATCGCTAATGCGCCTGTGCCGCCGGTTGCTAAAAGTGCGATGGATGGTTACGCCGTGCTTGCTGATGATGTGCCCGGGACTCTGAGAGTATCGCAGCAAGTCTTCGCGGGTTATGCCGCTGAGCCCCTGCTGCCCGGGACCTGCGCTCGGATCTATACCGGCAGTGTGCTGCCGTCCGGTGCTGATACCGTAATCATGCAGGAAGACGTCGAGCGACACGGTGACAATGTAGCGTTTTCTGCAACCGCCGAGCGAGGCAATAATGTGCGCAGTGCAGGGTGTGATATTGCGCCAGGTGACTTCGTGGCGCGTGCTGGCAAGGTTCTCACGGCCGCCGATATTGCATTGCTCTCGCTGATTGGGAAGTCGACTGTTACTGTCAAGCGTAGACTGGTGATCGGTGTTTTTTCCACGGGTGATGAGCTGGTGATTTCCGGTACCCAGCCGGTATCGGATTGGCAACTGGTGGATTCAAACCGTCCTCAAATCAAGGCGCTTTTGAACCATATGGGATTTGAGGTGGTTGATCTTGGTATCCAGCGTGATGACAAGACCATCCTAGAAAAAACGATGACAGCAGCAGCCCCCACGGTCGATATTCTCATGAGCAGTGGCGGTGTCTCTGTGGGCGATGCCGATATTGTCCGAGATGTGATTGAGGCAAACGGATCGCTTGATTTCTGGCGGCTCGCGATCAAGCCCGGAAAGCCAGTCGCGATCGGTAAGGTTTTTGATACGCCGATTCTGTGTTTACCGGGAAATCCAGTATCCGCATGGATGACGCTATTACTGGTATCGAAGGTCTATTTACAAAAACGCCAGGGGATTGATTCCGAGCCGATTATCCCAGTCATAGGTGTTGCTGACTTTTCGGTGGCCGCACCGACAAAGCGCCAAGAGTTTTTGCGTGTTGCCGTCGCAGTAGTCAATGGTGGCCAGACGACAATCAGCTTGGCCGGTAACCAGTTTTCGAGTGACTCACTAGGGTTGGCGCAGGCTAATGGAGTCGCCATCGTGCCAATCGGTCGCGCGTTTGAAATAGGCGATGAGATGCAGGTGCTTCCCATTAGCCAGCTGATGGACAGTGGCTATCACGCAGTCTGAGCTGGGTTTTAGATTGCCTGGAACACTAAGGTGGCGTTGGTGCCACCGAAGCCAAAGCTATTGCTCATTGCTCTCGTTACAGTGACACCGTCGCGGCGTTCGCGAACAATGTCCATGCCTTCGGCGCCTTCATCGAGTGTGTCGACATTGGCGGAGGCTGCAATAAA
>NTKA01000038.1 GCA_002456975.1 Halieaceae bacterium MED-G27 | reverse complement strand
AAGTTTGAGCAGAATAGAGACCTTATTATGGTAGGGGCGTACGAGTCGGGTTCTGATGAAGAACTCGATCGAGCGATAAGAATGCGCAAGGAAATGGAAAGCTTCATCGAGCAAGATTTAAGTGTCGGTTGCAGTTTAGGCACCTCGACAGAACAGCTTGATCAACTTATGGGACGACAATTCAGTGGACACCAAGTGGGACACGTTGTTAAAGATAGCTGAGGCTGAGTGTTCAGAGTGGCTGTCCCAGCGGGAGAAACTCGTGAATCGACTTTCTCTCTCGAGAGCTAACAAGGAGCAACTGCAACTTCGTAACGCAGAGGTGCTTGCAGACCTAAAGGGGGCATTAGAGCTAAATAGCAGCGACGTATTTTTGATCATTAATTTTTCTAAAGATTTGGGTGAGTTGAAAGCCGCTGTTGACAGAGATATCGAGGTGATACAGCTCGATATGAAAAAGATTGAAACTGGGTTGAATGACGCGGTGAAAAATAAAATGAAATATGCCGCGCTCAAAGAGAGGGAAATCAAAGCCTTGCTGCTAAAGCAGTCGCTAGAAGAAGAGGAGCGGATCGAGGAGTGGGTCTCATCCGACTTCCTCTAAGAAAAGTTGGCACTCTTATTGCTTTACACTATGCGTGCGCAAGAAACGTAGAGTAAAATAGATGGAATCAAAATTCAGTAAACTTCAAGTCGATGTACCAAAAGCGGCTTTGCAAGGGGACGGCAAGGGAGCCAAAAGCCCCGTCAGTGCTGAGTTTAAGGTAGCCCTCTCGGCCGAGCTCGAATCTGTAGCTCGGGCGCAAAACCCCGTTAAAGATACCGCCGAGTCTGCGGCCTTGCAAAGGCTGTCTAACGGCAAGAATATGCCGCTCATCGCCAGTGGGCTCATCAGCCCAAAGTCGTCTTACAGTCTTGAAACGGTGTTGCCAGACATCTCTACTAAAGACTTTGACGTGTATGTTCTAGGACCGCAGGTTCCAGAAAGTCGGTTCGTTTTACGTAGCAAGGAGTTGGCTGAATCCTCTTTGTATCGCTCTCAAGTCGTCGCTAATCCGATGGTCAAAGGCGCTGTTTTGCCCGATGCGAATAAGAGAACCCCAAGCCCAGATGCGAAGGATGTGAGTCTGATAAGTAGGGTCGGTGTGTTGCCAGGCCAGAGGCAGCTCGACTCTATTCGCGGAGAAGCGGTTGCGGTGCGCTCAAAAATAACGGAACTTTTCACGCCCGTTGGCACAGACCCCAAAAGCATAAGGGAGCAGTCCCCAATTCAGGGTTTTGATGATGCAATTCGCGGTTCAGGACCGACAGCGAATCGTGTGGCACCCGATGCACAGATGACACCTCCGATTGCGCAGCAAGCGCTGGCCTCGACGGATGATGCAGTTCGCGGTTCAGGACCGACAGCGAATCGTGTGGCACCCGATGCACAGATGACACCTGCGGTTGCGCAGCAAGCGCCATCACCCATGAGTGAGGCAGTGTTGTCGCGGAATGCGGCGCCTCCTGCGGCTGCTGAAATTGTGTTGAGCAATTCACCAGCCCGCGGTACAGAAGCTAAAAATAAGACGGCCGGAAAAGCGGTAAATGAGGCGGTTGACGTAAAGTTAGCTAAATTGGAGGCAGAGCTATCTGGGCGAGAAGCGCACAAACCACGGAGCGGCGAGTTAGTTAATAAAGGTGAAAAACTAGAGACTAAGGTGATCAGAGGTCTTGAGCTAAAAGACGCGCATGTCCCACAGCGTAGCGCGGAGACTTTGACCGCTTATTTGCCCATTGCTGACGATATAACTGCTTCAAAGCCTACCGACGGCAAGGCCATTAGTGGGGAGTTTACTTATCACTCAGAGGCACGCGTTTCCAGCGGAGTTTCAGCTGATAGGTCTAGTTTTGATTCAAAGGTGATGGCGAATAACTCGACTGACCGAGCGTCACTATCGGCTGGAGGCGCAGGTTCTGCCCTTACCGCCGCCATTGGTAAGCAATTAATTGATAAGATAAGTGCGGGAACTGAAAGGGTTAGGCTTGTTCTTCATCCAAAAGAACTAGGTGTTGTAGATGTCACCATGGATGTTAAAAATGGGAAAGTTGACGCGATTCTTGCTTCAGCTAACCCGGTAACAAGAGAAATGCTGGGAGACAATTTGGGACGCCTGAGGGAGTCGCTGATGCAGGCCGGCTTTGATTCTGGAGATGTGGAGGTGAGTGACCGTCCAGCGAGTGATGGCTCTTCAGACCAGAAGGGAGCCGCCCCGACTGCAATGCAATTTGTTGACACTGACGGCGCGGTCAAATCTAAAGACGAGATAACCGAAATCGACCTTTTTCTCGACTCTGATGAAATAGATTTTTGGGTTTAGGTTAAAAAGTAAATTCGTGAGGAGCTGAAAATGGCAGACGAAGACAGAGCGGATGAAACGGGCAGTGTAGGACGATCACGCCTAGTGACTCTGACGCTCGCAATTGTTGCTGGAATCATCCTAATTGTCCTTATTGTTGTTACCACAATGTATTTCACGGGTTTCTTCTCGGATGACAAGAGCACGGAAGTTGAAGAGACGATATTACAGCTTGAAAAAGAGGCTGAGGCGACAATGCAGAGGGCCCAAGAGTTAGCGCTTGGACCCAAAAAAGAAACTCTCACGGCTCCCGAGCTCAGTCGATTTGAAAATACGTATTTCGAGATTGATCGGAAGTTGGTGGTGAACATAAGAAACTCGAGAAAAGTGATGCAAGTGCAGGTTGCAATCATGACGCATTACGATGAACGAGTTGTTGCGAACCTTGAAAAGCACGCGCTCTCGATTAGATCGGAAATGCTCGACGTTATGAGTAGAGTGGAAGAAGCAGCAATCGAGCAACCGGGGTTCAGAAAGGCGCTAGCGCATGACCTGCGCCTCGGAATAAATTCTGTGTTGGAAAAGTATGAAGATTTTGGTGGTGTTGAAGAGGTGCTCTTTTCTGAATTCGTTATTCAGTAAGCGACGGGAGTGAAGGTATGGTTACCGATGGAAGACAAATATCTGACGAAGAATTGAGTGCGCTTGTGTCTGATCCTAGTTCTTCAGCTAGCAGCGATTCGGGCTCAGACCAGTCTTTTTTAGACGGCGCAGACCACATTCGCCCTCATAATCTAGTCACTGAAGACACCACTATAGGAATAAACTTAGCGGCAATCGACATGATCAATGAACGTTTTACGCGTCATGTCCGTTTGGGGCTCCTCGAAGTATTGCGGACTAGCCCAAGAATCACATCGGACCGTGTAAGAACAATTACCTTTGGTGAATACGTGCAAACGCTTAAGGCTCCGCTGTCGGTAAATACAGTGAGAATGGCGGGTTTAAGGGGTACATCATTGGTTGTGATTGACCCCAGTGTAATTTTTGCTGCACTGGATAATTTCTTTGGTGGTTTTGGCAGAGGGATTGACGGCTTGCCGCCTGGTCGCATGTTTACTCCGACCGAGAACCGAATCATCAATATCATGTTAGAGGTTATATTCTCCTCGATTAAGGAGGCGTGGGCTCCCGTACTGGATCTCAAATGCGAGCAGGTAGGTGCAGAGATAAACCCACAATTCGTGCAGATCGTCGATGAAAACGATTTGGTGATTTGCTGCCATCTTGAGGTGGAGCTTCTCGGAAAAGAAAAGGGCTCGATTGACGTCATCTATCCGTTTTCGTCGTTGAAGCCAATAAGAGACGAGCTTCGTGGTAGGGTGCAGGATAGCGAAGATCCTGGTAGTGACCACCGCAAATGGGCTGTGGACTTATCCGCGGCCGTATCTGATGCCGAGTTGGATCATAAAGTGACTATCGGTGAAATTGATCTCACTTTTGGTGAGTTAGACAATCTTTGTCCTGGCGACATAATTCCCGTGCGGTTATTTGATGATGCGCGGCTTTCGGCTGATGAAATCCCGTTATTTACCGCTGAGGTTGGGTCTTCCAATGGTTCAGCTGCAATAAGGATCAAAGATCGATATCAATTAGATAAGCCTCAATCAGAGGCATAGACTAAATTAAAATATCAAGGAATCGATATGTCGGAAGAAAGTGAAGAGGTGGTCGCCGGTGCGACTGACAATACTGATTCGGTGCCAGTTCTCGATGCCATTGTCGATGGCGATGTATTAAAAAGTGTTCCGGTAACTTTGTCCGTAGAGGTTGGAAGGACGCGAATGAAGATCAGAGATCTGCTTCGTCTCAAACAAGGTAGCGTGATAGAGCTTGAGAGAAGCGCAGGCGAGCCACTCGATGTTTTGGTGAACAATACTGTTGTCGCTCAAGGTGAGATTGTTCTCGTCAATGAGCGTTACGGGGTCCGCCTTACTCGCGTTTTGCCAAGTGAAGATCGAGTAGAAAAGCTCTAGATCCGTGAGTGAGCTGGATGTAGACCTTTTTAGGTGGTTACTAGGTATATTAGTCGTCGCGGGTGCCTTGCTCGGGCTATCTTTGTTTTTAAGGTCGCGATTTTTGCCAAGTGACAGCAGCGATGTACCCAAAGTGCTAAACAGAGTTGCAATTGGTAGGCAACAAGAATTGATAGTCATAAGCTTCAGGGACGAAGTTTTTTTACTAGCAGCGACTAAAAACTGTATCAGCAAAGTCCACTCGTTTGATTCGGATGCGGAGCCACAAGAAAGTGAAACCACCTCCTTTTAGAAACATTTTTTTAGTTCTTTTTGCTGTTTGTCTATCGAGTCCTGCATTCGCACAGACGGGGGTACCAATTTTTAATGCCGTACAGGATGCGACGGGAAATACAGAGTATTCAGTAACGCTTCAACTTTTAGCGCTGATGACGTTTTTGACGATTTTGCCGTCGGTGCTACTAATGATGACTGCTTTTACAAGAATTATCATTGTGTTATCGCTGTTACGGCAAGCATTAGGGACCGCTCAGACGCCTCCCAATACAGTGTTGTTGGGGCTTGCCTTATTCCTAACGATTTTTGTTATGGAGCCAACGTTTCGATTGGTTTACGAGCAAGCATTTATTCCTTACTCCGAAGGCCAATTGAGCTTCGAGGACGCATTGATGGTTGCGCAAGTGCCCGTTAAGGAGTTCATGTTGAGTCAGACACGCGAGCAGGACTTGGCGGTTTTTGTTGCTATGTCAGACAACATGCAGATAAACCAACCCATGGATACCCCGCTCACAACACTCGTTCCCGCATTTTTGACGTCGGAGTTAAAGAGCGCGTTTATTATTGGCTTTATGCTTTACATACCCTTCATCATTATCGATCTTGTGGTAGCGAGCATCTTGATGTCTATGGGGATGATGATGCTCTCTCCCATGATTATTTCCATGCCATTTAAGTTGCTACTATTTGTTATGGTGGATGGCTGGAATTTGATTATGACCTCTTTGTCTAATAGTTATATATAGCGGGCATTGGCGGGGCTCTGGAATATGGATACCGTAAATGTTTTATCGCTCGGAAGAGAGGCGGTTTGGGTTGTTATATTGGTTGCAGGGCCCGTATTGCTTGCGGCTCTTGCCGCGGGCTTGATAATTGGTGTTTTACAAGCTGCCACGTCAGTTCAGGAAATGACGCTAAGCTTCATACCTAAATTGGCCGTTTTAGCTTTTGCCCTGCTCATCTTTGGCGAATACCAATTAAATACACTTGTTGAGTTCTTCTCCTCAGTGTTTGATCGCATTCCGGCCGCTTTGGATGAATGAATATATTTCTTGACGACTTTGTTGAGATATTTTTCACGGGATTACTTCCGTTTCTAAGGATTAGCGCTTTGTTAGTCGCTGCGCCACTTGTTTCACTCCAGGTGGTATCAGTGAGAATCAGAGCCGTTTTGGCGTTTACGCTTACAGTAGTTATCTTTCCCCAGCTGGAGCTGCCCGTCATAGATCCCTTGTCAGCGGGGGGGTTAATGCTAATTTTGGGAGAGATCCTTGTCGGCTTAATCTTTGCAACGGTTTTGATCGTGGTGAACGCCGCGCTTGTCACTGCGGGCCAATCCATGTCGATGAGTATGGGGCTTGGAATGGCACAAACAGTAGACCCCAATGCTGGACAAGTTCCAGTTTTATCATCATTTTTGCTTGTTATGAATACGCTAATTTTTCTCGCGATTGGGGGGCACTTGATGTTATTCCAGTTAATTCTCGAAAGTTTTAATGCGATTCCCATCGGATCTGATTTAAATATCGCGGCGATATCGCTGAGAGTAGCCTATTGGGGGGGGATGGTTTTTCTCGGCGCGGTACTTGTTGCCCTTCCGTTGATTCTTTCAATGTTGCTCGTAAATTTATGTATCGGCGTGATTACAAGAGCAGCCCCAGCGTTGAATATTTTCGCAGTTGGGTTTCCTGCGATGATCATAGTGGGTTACGTGCTTCTACTAATTTACTTAGTTAACGTTGGCACAAGAGTAGAGTGGCTTTGGTTCGAGGCCTTCCAACAAACACAAATAATCTGGGATTAAAATTTGGCGGAAAATTCTGACGACAGCCAGGAAAAGACTGAAGAACCCACGGAGCGAAAAATTTCCAAAGCTCGTGAGGAAGGACAGATTGCGAGGTCGCAAGAAGTGGCAATCGCGGCATCAGTGATTATTGTCGCTGCCTATTTGTTTGTTTTCGGTACACAAATCTTTAGTCGGCTCAGCGATGTAATGATTGATCTCTACACGTTCGACGCGGCCCTTTTATCTGACCAGAACCGGATACTTACTGCTCTCTATGTATCGATAGAGAGGGGTTTAGTTGCGATATTACCGCTAATGGCTTTTGCGCTACTCACGGTTCTCGCTTTCTCTGGTTTAGTAGGAGGTTATAACTTTAGCTTTAAGGCAGTTGCGCCAAAATTAAACAAATTAAATCCGCTCACTGGGTTGAAGCGGATCTTTAGTATGAGAAGTATTGTTGAATTACTCAAAGCGCTTCTTAAGTTTTTATTGGTTGGTGGCATAGCCTTTTTACTGATCGCAGAGTCTGTGGATGACTTTGCTCAAATCTCGCTTATGTCGCTTAAACCTGGGTTAAGTAGCTCTGCGGAGATAATAGCAGCAGCTTTCTTCATCGTGGCCTGTGGCTTGATTGTTATTGCGGCGATTGATGCGCCGTATCAGATATACCAGCACTCTCAGAAGCTAAAAATGTCCTTAAAAGAGGTTAAGGACGAGAGAAAAGAAACCGATGGTTCACCAGAAGTTAAGCAAAAGATTCGCGAAAAGCAGCGCCAAGCATCATTTGCGCGGATGATGGAGGCGGTGGCAGACGCAGATGTCGTAATTACGAACCCAGAACATTTTGCGATAGCGTTATCCTACGACCCAACTGCGGACGAACCTCCAAAGGTCGTTGCGAAAGGCGTTGATTTGGTTGCACTGCGTATAAAAGAGCGCTCCAAAGAGGAAGGTGTTCCTCTCTTTGAATCCCCAATGTTGGCGAGGGCCTTATATTTTACGACGGAGCTCGATCAGTTTATCCCAGAGCCTTTATTTGAGGCGGTCGCTCAGGTAATCGCTTATATTTTTAATTTGAGTACGGCACAAAGTGCAGTAAAAAATAATAAGCCTACGCCACGTGTGCCGGACGACATGTTATTCGATTCGGAAGGCCGTTCCGCGGAGATCTTTGAGGGTTGAGAGTTGCTAGAGGTGAGATCAGGGGGCATTAATTGAATACAAAAGACGACAATGGCGGCAGTCAGATCGGTGCAGGGTTTTCAATCGAAGACGGGGTAAAGCTTACTGAGGCCTACGAGACGCTATGTAACAAAAATAACAATGTTCTCATTATCGGTGATGACGAAGATCACTTAGATAATCTTTTCATGGAATTTTATAATGCCGTTAAAGGGCACGGCGGCCTTTTTACACATCGTCTACTATCACCCACGCTGGAAGAGTTTACGGCGTTGGTCAACAAGCTTGTTGGTCAAGTGACTATTGAGCAAGCACTCGATAACAAGTCTTCACTCAAGCACGTGATTTTCGTTCCAGATGTGGTCAGAGAAACACAGTCAGAGTGGGCGGCTTGCGAATCAGCACTGAGTGCAATTCCCGGGGTGCAAGTACGAATGGTATCGTGCGCAAGTCGAACAGCTCTCGACATGAATTTGTTATACCCCTCATTAAAGAAATCGGCCTGCGAAATCATATTTTTCGACGGGCCTCTCCCCAATAAGAAGCTTGAAACAATGCGAGGCGAAGACACAGAGGATTGGGCCGACGGCGTCCCTATCTATGAATCGCTCTCTGAGCAGATGCCGGTGTGGGACAGATCATCAGAGAATATTTCTGTGAGCTCAGATCTGGCTGAATCGAGGTCGTTGACTACCCGGTTTATTTCATTTGCTAGTACGCCAAGCATTGTATTTTTAATGACCTTTAGTTTTGTTCTGTTTGTATTGTGGTCTGAATACATCGTTTTGCCAGATGTCATTAGAGACACTGTTCTGTACTCTAGTGAGATATTCTTGAATTTCTGGAATGACTTCCTTGCAAGGGTTAAAAGTCTTTAATCAATTTCGAGGCTGTTTTGATATCGGGCGAAGCGTGAAACAGCTACTAAGTATGGGAACGTTACGGGAGGATATATGGATAAAACGACCCCCTCGGATGAAACAGTGGTTACTTCCAGCGCTACAGAGAGTAATACGGTGATAAGCGAAGATTCAACTGCGAGTGAGAATACTGTGGCCTCTTTTGAGCTTTTGGAGGCGCAGCTCATAGCGCGTCAGGTTGCTGCAATGGAGGGCCAAGTAGAAAAATTTGTATTTCGAACCTCCCTGGCGGCAGTGGTCGCAATCCTCTTTGGCGGCATATTGTTATTTGCTGCAAGTGGAAGGTTAGCTGGGGAGATAGATAATATGCAGGCGGCCAGTCTCTCTATTACCAAGAGGATCGTAAACCTCAACGCATCACTCGATAAATTGACGCTGTTGGAGCAGAAGATCGATTTGCTGGAGCAGAGTAGCGCCCTTTTCGAAAAGCGATTCATTGAGCTTGTTCAGGCTCAGAAAAATACGTCAGCAGTCATCGAGTCTGCCGTAGCTAACTTACAGCAACCTCCATCGGCTGAGTTGACGCCAGCACCTATCGACTTTAGCGACGTGGAAAGGCAGCTGTCGCTTTTGACGGCGGCTAACCTTCAGCTTCAACAGGTGATAGATGCGAACAATAACGACATAAATCGGAACATGGGCAAGCTATTGGACTTACGTGATGACGTATCTCAACTGATTGATATTGAAAAGCGTGGTTTAGTTGAGTTGTTGGAGGCGCAGGTCAGGATACAAACTGATGGATCTAGTCGCTCAAATCCCGCAACTGGTGAAACTGATGTCGTATTTCCCGTCTTAGAGCCTTGAATTTATGCGGCTGAGCGCGTCGCAGGTAAACAGGCCTCGAAGTCTGCAGGGTTAAATTGGGTCGACTGGCAAATGGTAATGATGCAACTTCGCAAACTCGCTATATTGTCGTCTCTGTATTCGTCTGTCTTGCCAATATCATAGGCCAGCTCATAGATGCGGTCACAAGTGCTGTGTGGCAGGTAACTCTGGAAGTCACCGCGAAGGATTGACGTCACTCTGGGGTTTTGCACTTGAGCCTGCGCTTTGCCATCTCTACCGTGACTGATCCCCTCTGAGATGAGGTCCTTTACGTGTTGTCGCAGTAAGGCTAAGTAGATATTCCGATCTGATCCAAGTGTGGGATATTGATTTGAGGACCCATTGGCAAATTGAACCCAAGCATCCCACAGTGCCTGACCGTCTAGACCACAAAAGATTTTTATTTCGTTGTTCTCTGGATTGGGTTCGCTACGAGCTTCCTGTCTTGTAAAGAGTTGTTTTTCAAACTCGTTGAGTTTGATGATTAGATAGACGAAAAGTCCCAGGAGAATAGAGCATAGCATCGCCACAACTGCGAGTATGAGTGATTCGGCGTTCAATAACTTCTCCTATTATTTTTATTGCGGGATGTTTACCCTGCATCTTTCTGAGATAGGAATTGCAACAAATTACATTCTCCTCGCGCGTTTAGGTCAGCAAAAACCATTTTGCCTATCTCATGGGCAACGCTCTGAGCTTCTTCCGCGCCTATGCGACTAGTTTGGTAATCTGCACCTAAATTGTACATCCTCGTTGCGTATAGTTTCGGCACCCAAGACCATACTCTGCCTGTGGAGCCAGTTAGCTGATTAAAACCATCATGATCAGCTCGTGGTGCCTTTGCACCGCGGTAAGAGGTACCCTGTCGTGCTTCCTCAGCATTTGCACCTTGAACAAAAATCTTGTCAAGGTTGATACGGCAGCGCGTGGCAATCCTAGCGATGAACATCCGTTCGATCGGCACCGATAGGTTCAACGACGAGCATCGCTTGAAGTCTGATACGGCTTTGCTCTTGGCAGTGGACGTTTTATTGCGTTGAAACACAGTTCTAGTTCTCAATAAGTAAGAGATGTTCTCAGAATATTAACAGCCCCACTAAGGATTTGGCTCACTCGCGACTCTGTAACATCTAGAATAGCGCCAATTTCACGCAAATTCATTGACTGGCTGTAGTAAAGGGAGAGCACCTGCTGCTCTCTTGTCGTTAGATTTGAGATTTTTTCAGTCAAAACCTCCAACATTTCTTCCCTCTCAACAGCCTCTTCTGGAGCTGGGGTTTTATCGAAAAAAGAAGTACCGCCCTCTTCAAGCTCTTCATATGAGGAAGCATTGAAGTGGTTTTTACGGGATCGTTTTCTATGGTACTCGTCGACAGTAATGCCCAGCTCTGCTATCAACTCGGGCGTGGTTGGGGGTCTTCCCACTCTGCTCGTAAAGGTCGCTACCGCATCTTCCTCAGATTTGACATTATTGTTGTCATTACGAGACAGAGGCGAACGTTTTCTGACCTCATCTAAGATGGCACCTCTTATCCTAGAGCTAGCAAATTTCGCGAGGTCATCCCCCCTGGCGGGGTCGTAACTTTTTGCTGCCTCCAGTAATCCGACCATCCCGATTTGCACGAGCTCCTCCAGATCAACTGAATCAGGAAGTCTCGCTTTGAGGTGAATAGCGGTTTTGTGGACTAAGCCAATGTGCTCCAGTACCTGCTGCTCAGAGGTAATGGTGGAGCCACTATTTTCTAGGTACTCTTTATAACCCTTGAGCATGGCATTTCACTTATTGCCCGGAGCAAATGTGACCCCGGCGTCGCTTTCAGTGACGTCTTCTTGAAGCAGCATGTCTGCGAGCGACTTGATGTCTTGAGAAAGGTTGCCGTTGGGAAATAGATTAACTGCCGGCACACCTTGCCTCGCTGCCTCAAGAATATCCTTATCAGTCCTAATCCCCGTAGAGTAACCTAGCCTTAGCCCCAGAAACTTCGAAGTTACGCCATCGATTTTGCCATGTATACTTTTGGCTTCTTGCTGGCTTCCCACCCTAACCGGTGTCAATTTGACGTCTGAGAGATTATATTCATGTTGCAGGACTTTGAACGTGGCATAGGCGTCCGCTATTGATGCTGGCTCGTTTTGAATCAGCAACAACTTGGTGTCACATGCTGCAAATAAGAACGTCACGTTATCGCTAATACCGGCCGCAGTATCCACCACCAACAGATCGCAGTCGTCCAGCTCGGAGACTGCATGAATTAGCCCCAGTAATTGAAGTCGCGTCAGGCTACTAAGGGCCGTTGATCCGCTTGAGCCTGGTATCAGTTTAACCCCATGCTGAGACTCAACAATGATATCTGCGAGTGATTTGACTCCCGCAAGCACATGCGCATACGTATATTCAACTCGTGCATTCAGTAGGATCTGCGCGTTGCTCAGGCCTAAGTCACCATCCAGGAGAGCCACCCTAAGACCGCGGTTGGCTAACTCTACCGCGAGATTGACGGCCACAGTTGTCTTTCCAACCCCGCCTTTACCGCTGGTAATACCTATCACCTTCATTTTGCTAATACTCCAAGGGGTTCAAACGGCGACTGTTGTCCCAGCACAACACACTCGTTTGATAGATCGTCTGGCGCATTATTTAATAGCCCTACGCACCCTGGCTTTCGTGTCGCATATTTTATCAACGCACCGATGTCTTCTTCAAAGTTTGCAACCACATCATGCATGTTACCCTCAAAACTTGATGTAATCCCAGCTTTAGATTGTATCGCCGGTTTAGCGGCACCAATGTCTAGATCGAGTCCTGGATTGTGTGTTGACGCAGCGCTGCGATTATTTATCTCAGACTTTAGGATATTTGAAAATAAACTCTCTTGGACCGCAACGTTCTCGATATTTGGCGTCTCATAGCGATCAAGCCGCTCACTCAGGGCGTCTAATTTTTTAGCAAGCATGAGAATTTGGTTGTTGATTGATAATTCGTGATTAGCAGGACTCCCTTCGGCCCTATCGCTGCGTTCTTGCTGGGGTTCGATAACATCGGTGTCCACCGATTGGGTCAGCTCATTGTCAACAGCTAAAATGGCCTTATTGCCATCTCTAGCTTTGAAACTATGAAGGATGACAACATCATCTCCAAGGTGTTTCCTTGCAACTTCTATCGCACTCTGCCTACTTGAATACGTAATGGTGTGTAGATGCATTTAATCCTCGCTAGCCGTTATCGAGTGTTGCTGTGGCACCGACAGATGCTCGCACATTAATTTTTTGATCATCGGGGATCTCCGTGTATGAAATGACACCAAGATCGGGAATTCGTGGTCTGACAAACTTCGCCATCCAATTTCTGAGGCCGGGCGATACGACTAAAGACGGTGTTTCGCCATTATCAAATAACGTCTCAGCCTCTACTGATAGTGAGTCAACAAATGATTTCGCCAGCTGCGGATCTATGGTGACATGCTCATTATTGGACCCTGCCTTACTGGCCTCTAGCAACCCCTCCAGCTCGGGGTCAAGGGTTATCACTGATAAGGAACCCGTTCCGTCTAACATAGGTTGAACGATCATTCTTCCCAGGCTTGGGCGTATCAGAGACACTAAATCTCCAGCGTTGTCGGAAGCTTTCCCATGTATTGATAAGGCCTCGATTATAGAACGCATATCGCGAACGGGAATCTGATCTATTAAAAGGTTCTTCAGTACTTGAGAGACGGTTGCCAGTGTCAGCGTATCGGGAACAAGGTTCGACACTAACTTTGGATACTTCTTTGATACTTTATCAAGGAGCTCCTGTGTTTCGTCTTGTCCTAGAAGCTCATGCGGATTTTCTTTTATTAAAGCACTCACGTGGGTCGCAATTGCTGTTGGCGCATCAACTACCGTGTGCCCCATTGTTCTTGCTAAATCTGCCTTCGAGGGGTCTATCCAAGTTGCTGACAACCCAAATGCTGGCTCCTCAGTTTGCTCTCCCTCTATTCCCTCGAGTTGCTCTGATCCATGAATGGCGAGGAGTTTCCCGACTCTAACGAACCCAGAGCCCCGCTGGACACCATGCAAAGAGATTGAATAGTCCTCAGGCCGTAACTCTAAATTATCTCTGATTCGGATTGGTGGAAGAAGGAATCCTAGCTCAGCAGACACTTTCTTTCGAATGCCTTTTATTCGCGTTAACAACTCGCCACCAGAATCGGTACTAGCTAAGGGGACCAATCCGTACCCGATATCTAATGAGATAATTTCAACCTGATCGACGTCGTCCCAATCTAGCTCTTTTGAGCCGGCTTGACGCTCAGCTATTGCCTCTTGCTCTTTCTCATAGACTTGCTGGGTGTCGATGGTTTTAATGAGATAGGCAGCAAAGATAATGCCCAAGGTCCCTAGCGGGAGGAAAACGATATGTGGCATGCCAGGTACCAATCCCAAAACCGTGATAATCGAAGACGCAATGAGTATCGGTGTCGGGCTGACGACCTGAGTTGCGGCTTGTTCAGCCATACTTTCTTCGGTGGTGACGCGCGTAACAAGAATGGCAGTGGCAACGGAAAGTAAAAGTGAAGGAATTTGCGCGACCAATCCGTCGCCAATTGTTAGGAGTATGTAAATTTCTCCCGCTGCCGATAAGGTCAAGTCATGCTGAGTAGTTCCAACAATTAAACCCCCAATAATATTAATGCCAAGGATCAGAATACCTGCGACAGCGTCACCTCTTACAAATTTAGATGCGCCGTCCATGGAGCCATAAAAATCAGATTCCTGACCGAGCTCAGCGCGTCTTACTTTCGCCTCCTCCTGGTTGATCACGCCGGCATTTAAGTCGGCGTCTATTGCCATTTGTTTTCCAGGCATCGCATCGAGGGTAAACCGGGCAATAACCTCCGAAACTCGGCCCGCACCTTTGGTCACAACAATAAAGTTGATGATCATTAAGATTAGGAAAATGATAAAGCCGACAACATAGTTTCCAGCAATTACAAAATCACCAAACGCCTCAATGACCTGACCCGCTGCATCAGTACCAGTGTGTCCGTCGACTAAGACAACTCTAGTTGATGCAACGTTCAGCCCCAGTCTTAACAACGTTGCTATTAAAAGAACCGCGGGAAATGAGGAGAACTCTAGTGCAGTGCGAGTATTTATTGCCACCATTACCATCATCAAGCCGAGCATGATGTTGAATGTGAAAAGGAGGTCGAGGAAGAACGCAGGGAGAGGCACGATCAGCAGCGCCAGGATCATCAGCACTATCGTCGGGCCGCCGACGGTTGCACCATTGAAACTGATAGACTCTGCAAAGCGCTGTCGGAAATTTGACAAATAGGCTTCCAATTTCCCCTCCCTGGAACCTTTTTATCGATATTTCATTGTTTAAAGCAAAACGCGCGCCAACTATTTTCGAGTTTGAGATTGGGGGGTGTTAGGGAAATGAGGATCAGTGTTAAAGAGAAAGGGTAATTACCCGATAATTAAGATTGTAGATAAGGCGAAGATCTAAAACGCCTGACACACCTTCAGACTGAGGAGACATGCATGCGTGCAGTAACGCTATTTTGGGCATCACTACATTTAATGCTAGTTGGGTGTACTACAACCCCCACTCACTATGAATTTGCATCACCGGTGGTGGAGAAGTACGAAACCTTAGTAGCAACAGGCTATGCAGTCATCGATGTGCAACCTGCTGATCACCCGGCTCAAAAAAGGCTCATGGCGATTCGGGCAGCAAAACTTGATGCTTATCGCGGTTTGGCGGAACAGGTTTATGGACAGTACTTGGATGCCTCCACGACAGTCGCTGAGATGGTTGTGACCAGTGACAGCTTCAGAAGTAAAGTGGAGGGAGTGATATACGGCGCAACGCTTGTGAGCATCAGCCCTCGTGCGGCCAATACCTACGAGGTGACGCTGTCGCTTGATAAGGCTTTAGTGCAGGATCTCCGCGCCCTCTACGTGCAATCCTCATCTGCGGTGAGACGAGGTTAGCGTAGCTTTCGCCATGAGCGTTCAAAAGAAAAGTCCTATTCCTAGACTCGCAACCAGCATAGTTTTTGGTTTTCTGTTCGCTGTCTCGTTGATAGACGCAGTGGTTGCAGCCGAGCAACCAGAAGTGGAGCATCCAGAAAAGCGGCAACATCAAAGCCTCGCTGAGGATAGATTGCAGAGGATAAAAACGGACTTGCTGGAGGCGGCAGTGGCCGCAGGTGCTCGAGTTCAGTCGCTCGCTTATTTAGATACAGCGGGTCGTCTTCACGAATCCACATTAGTTATGGCTGATACCGTAGTATCCGGGGTGCGCATATCAAGCTACGCGCGAGAGATGGATATAAAATTGGGCATTTCGGGTAGTGCACGCATGCCGGAAGATTTGGGTTGTAAATTTTGGTCTGATCGGAGTCAAAACATGGGTTTGGTGTCTGTGTTGGTCGAGACAGGCAGTAAATCACGGGCATCTTTTGATTCATTTGTGAATGTAGCAAGAAAAGGCTGGCAGGAGGTCTTAGTCCAACAACTTCAAGACGGCGGCTATAATACCGAGGTTATTGAAGGAGACCACTCCGCAGCGCAACGTGCAACCCGTTATGATGGCTATGTAAGTCACGATGACAGTCTTAAGCCAGCCGGCAATTTTCAGATTAGGGTCAGGCTAGAAATGACGGAAAATCCACCATCTCGGCCATTGATCACAACCAATCACATCGGTCTGCGTGCACTTGTGCCTAGCAGGGGTGGCATTGGCAACAACGAAGACGACGGGATTTTGCACTTAGAGATCGTCCGCGCAGATGGCGGCCCTGCACTCGAAAAGGCCGCAATCCCCATAGCTTATAAGGTCAAGAGGAGATACTCCGATGGAGTGTGGGACGGCGCTCACTCTGACCCCCTGGCCATTTCCAAATTATCCGACGTAGTGAGGTCATTTATCGATGACACCCGCTGTGATCGCAGGTTGTTCCCCGTTTCCTTGGCTGTCCAAGGAGAAGAAGTTCAAATCAGGGCGGGAACAGATCATGGACTTCGCCAAGGCGATTGGCTGTTGGTAGGGTCTAGAGAACTTATTGGAGAGAACACTATTTCCTCTACCGGCCTAGACCAGTTGATGCTCATAAAAACTGATCGGGTAGGTGCGAGATATTCTTCGGGCAAGCCTTTGGCAGGCTCAAATTTACCGTTGCCGGATGTTGCCGATTTGGTCGCGGTTGTGATTTAAGCGCTTGGAGGCCGTCGTGTTCCGATTGATTTTTTTGCTGTCACTGTTCGTTGCAAACAATAGCAGCGCCCAACCATTGTTGACAGAGGATGACTTATACAAGCTACGCAACTTTGCTGGGGTCGCTGCACCATCAGATTCGATGACAAGCCTCGACTTGAGTGGCAATGTTTTGAGGGTGAAAAGCGGCGATACCCTTGGGCAAATTGTAGAGACCTACTATGCGGGATCTGGCGTTAATAAAGACTTCTTGGCTCAAGTGATCGTCTCGAAAAACCCAACCGCATTTAGACGAGGTAATCCAAATTGGATGATGGCGGGCGCGGCTCTGAGACTGCCAGATGGCAGTGATCTGGTGGACTATATCATGCCCGAAGAATCGGAAAAGCCATCAACTGAAATGCGGGATTGGGTTTCATACCCTTGAATGTAAAGTGCTCCTGTAATGTTAGGCCCAGAGCAAGTAAACCTCAGCGTTAAACCAACACCCGTTTTCATGGAGGGAGCCCCCGCGCTTAAGCTGAGCTCTGTTTTGGCTCGCGAGCTGGGGCTGGCCGACAATCAAATTATTAAAGCCGTTGTGGTTGCTTCCAAATCAGGTTTTTTTTTGACACTTCCGGATTCAAATCGGCGCCTACAACTCCCGAACCATTTCGCTAAGTTGGCAGGGGAGCAGGTATCGCTAAAAGTTAATCTGTTGGGGTCCGGTGATTCTATTCTTCGCTTAAGTCAGGTCGATAGAACGTTGCAGTCCGCTGGACTTACTCCATCCAGAAGTACCACCAGTGATTCGACGGTCTTAAGTAATCGCAGCCCAATTCGAGAACTGAGTTTTTTGCTTCAGAACAATGCGCTCGTAAAATCTGTAATGTCCCAAGTGGACACACAATTTTTGCATACATATCCACCCGGCTTGAGAGTAGCCCTCATCAAAGCCTTGATGGCACGATCGGGTTCAATAGGTCCGAGGAACGTCGATATTGGACATGCTGGCTATGCAATTGCTCACTTACTTCGACAGGGGCTGAGGGCCGATTTGGGGCCAGATAGCAAGGGCGTTATCGAGTTACTGGAGATCCTCGAAGGTCGCACGAGCAGAGCACATGCGACGCGATCCGATGCGCTAGCGTTCGAATGCTTATCTATCGCTAATGAGTGTCCGCTCGATATTCATTGTCGCAGGGAGCCCGTTGCGGGTGAAAAAGATGCCTACTGCTGGAATATTGATATCCATTTGATTATGCCCGGTAACAGGGACGTATGGCTGGGTATCAGGCACCAACTCCCCAATGTGGTTGGACTGCAGGCATGGATACCGGACATTGAGTTATTTTCAAAAGCAATGGCATCGCAGGATTTTCTTCGCAGCCAGTTAGATGAATTTGATGTCTCGTTAGATGGGTTAGAAGTGTATAACCAAGTGCGCAGCACGAGCGCATCGCGTTCAGCCGAGGGGATGTCAGACAAAGTTGAAGTTGAAGATGCCCCAACTAGCTTGGACTTGTCAGTATGAAGAGGCGGAACAAAAAAGCCGTCGCCTTAGAGTACGGACAGGAGGCTCAACCAACCGTGGTGGCTGCTGCAGAGGGTGACGCTGCGGAAGACTTGGTTGAGGCGGCTATAGCAAGCGATATACCGGTTTTTAAGGATGTGCACCTGCAACGGGCGCTTTCGGATCTCGATGTTGGTGATGCTATACCGGAGTCGCTTTATGTCTCCGTCGCCGTAGCGCTGTCTTGGGCGTTTTGGCTGCGAGGTGATGAGCCGTTTTGATGGCTGTCGCAATCTGTTTGTGCCGTGGTTAAACTGTGGATTGATGCCCGCCGCGGCCCTTACCTGCTCGGATTTGTCCCATGCGATCATAAGTCGCCTCGGCGTCTTTTGTTGAGCCAGACTTTAATATCTCTAGTGCCGCTTTGGTACTCTCGATCTTCCGATCCACGATGCGAGCGTTTCTGAGGTGAAGTGTCCTCGCCTCTGCGAGTTTATCGTAGATCAGAGCTATATCTCCAGGTAGCTGCTCGGCCTGATCAATTCCGTCCACGTCCAATAAAGGTGCCGCCATTCGAGAAATATCTGCTAACAATGTCTCTTTTGCCCAAAGTATTTCCTCAAACTTCCCCATATCACCGCTTTCAATGACGGCAACTTCGTCCTCAAGAAGCAAACACAGCGATTCTATTTTTTTGAATGTTTCTCGCGTTAGGGTGGGGTCGAGCAAACCGGTCCGCCTACTTTGGTTAGATAAGCTCTTCGAT
>NTKA01000037.1 GCA_002456975.1 Halieaceae bacterium MED-G27 | reverse complement strand
TCGATTAGTTGACGTGGCTCAAGACGTAGTAGTGGTTGAACCGGACTGCGGTACTGAGAAAGGTCTACTGATGACGCCTGTCATCGACGGCGGCGACATCATTGAATCGCTCGCTGATCGTGTTCTCGGACGTATCGTGGCAGCAGACGTGATGAAGCCAGGTACCGATGAAGTGGCGCTTCCCAAGGGCACCCTGGTCGATGAGTTATGGGTTCAGCGTATCGAGGAAATGGGTATCGACGAGGTGATCGTTCGATCGCCGATTACCTGCGACACCCGCTACGGCATTTGCTCGACGTGTTATGGACGAGACCTCGGTCGGGGCCATCAGGTCAATATGGGTGAAGCGATTGGTGTGGTTGCGGCTCAGTCAATTGGTGAGCCAGGTACACAGCTAACCATGCGGACTTTCCACATTGGTGGAGCGGCGTCAGGCCAAGCAGCGCAGGACAACATTCAGGTGAACTCCGACGGCACCGTGCGCCTTCATAATATGAAGGTCGTGGATCGTGCTGATGGATCGCTGGTGGCGGTATCGCGCTCAGGTGAGCTGTCCGTCTTAGATGGCGTTGGTCGTGAACGTGAGCGCTACAAGGTGCCCTACGGTGCTGTCATCAAGGTGGGTGAGGAGTCGCCAGTGGCTGCTGGTGACATCGTCGCCACTTGGGACCCGCACACGCACCCGATCGTGACTGAAGTTGCGGGTATCGTAAAGCTTAGTGGTATGGAAGAAGGCGTGACCATCAAACGCCAAACCGACGAGTTTACTGGTTTGTCGAGTATCTCGGTTATGGATCCATCGGAGCGACCTAGTGCTGGTAAAGACATCCGGCCAGCGGTGACGCTAGTTGACGAGAAAGGAAACGAGCTGTCACTGGCGGGTACTAATGTGCCTGCGCATTACTTCTTGCCAGCATCGGCGATGGTGAACCTCGAAGATGGCGTCAAAGTTGAAGTTGGTGACGTTATCGCGCGTATCCCGCAAGAGGGCTCTAAGACCCGCGACATTACCGGTGGTTTGCCGAGAGTTGCCGATCTATTCGAAGCCCGAAAGCCAAAGGAGCCGGCGATTCTCGCAGAAATTTCGGGAACGGTTAGCTTTGGTAAGGAAACCAAGGGTAAGCGTCGTTTGGTGATTACACCAACGGACGGCAAGGCGTTGCCAGATGGCTCTGATCACTACGAAGAGCTCATTCCAAAGTGGCGCCAGCTGTCTGTCTTCGAAGGCGAGCAAGTCCAGAAGGGCGAGATTGTGTCTGAAGGACCGTTGAGTCCCCACGATATTCTTCGATTGAAAGGCATCCCCGAGCTTGCGAAGTACATCGTTAATGAGATCCAGGAGGTTTATCGCCTGCAGGGTGTGAAGATTAACGATAAGCATATCGAAGTTATCGTGCGTCAAATGCTGCGCAAGGCGAATGTAGTATCTGCTGGAGACTCTACCTTCATCAAGGGCGAGCAAATCGAGTGGAATGCGTTCCTCGAAGAGTGTGACCGCACGGATGCCGAAGGTCTTGTGAGACCAACGGTCGAGCGCGAGCTATTGGGTATCACGAAGGCGTCGCTCGCGACAGAGAGCTTTATTTCGGCAGCGTCGTTCCAGGAAACCACCCGAGTCCTCACTGAGGCCGCGGTGACTGGTAAGCGCGATTACTTGCGCGGCCTGAAGGAGAACGTGATCGTTGGTCGCCTAATTCCGGCGGGCACGGGTCTAGCGCACCACGAGGAGCGAAAGCGTCAGCGCGCAGGCGAGGGCGATTTGTCTCTAAGTATGTCAGCAGAAGAGTTTTCAGAGAGTTTTGCTGAAGAGCTTGAGCGGGCTGAGGGTGCCGAAGTGACCGAGGTTAACGAAGCAGAAGATTCGGGCATGGATGCCGATCTCGCAGCGGCGTTTGCTGAGGTGGATGCTGCTTCAGAGGGCGATAGCGAGTAAAGAACTGGCGCGAACTTGACGGGGCAAGTCCCCGTCATTAGACTTCGCGCTCTTTTTTCAACGGGGGTGCACCAGCGGCGCATTCTCAAAGAGTTGGAGTTAAGGCCGAATGGCAACAATTAATCAGCTAGTGCGAAAGCCGCGCAAGCGTAAAGTAATGAAAAGCGGTGTTCCTGCTTTGCAGGCGTGCCCGCAACGGCGCGGTGTGTGTACTCGCGTGTACACGACAACTCCCAAGAAGCCTAATTCAGCGCTTCGCAAGGTTTGCCGTGTTCGTTTGACCAGCGGGTTTGAGGTGTCTTCGTACATCGGTGGCGAAGGCCACAATCTGCAGGAGCACAGTGTTGTTTTGATCCGCGGCGGTCGTGTTAAGGACTTGCCCGGCGTGCGTTACCACACGGTCCGCGGTAGCTTGGATACCTCTGGTGTAGCCAACCGTCGTCAGGGTCGATCTAAGTACGGTGCCAAGCGACCTAAGTAATATTGATTGATGGCTGGTTAGCCAGCCTTTGTAGTCACCCCGTGTGACAGTAAGGGTAGTCCGAGTCGTGGCTACGTAGCCTGAAGAAGAGAGTAGAGACATGCCAAGAAGACGCGTCGTCGCCAAGCGCGAAGTTATTCCAGATCCCAAGTACGGGAACACCACCCTCGCAAAGTTTATGAACCACGTAATGATCAGCGGCAAGAAGTCGGTTGCTGAGTCTATCGTTTACGGTGCATTGACGTTAGTGGAAGAACGCTCTAAGCGCGATCCTATCGAGGTATTCGATGAGGCGCTCGAAAACATCGCACCCATGGTTGAGGTAAAGAGCCGACGAGTGGGCGGTGCTACCTATCAGGTACCTGTGGAAGTTCGTCCCTCACGTCGTGTTGCGCTGTCGATGCGCTGGTTAGTGGACTATGCACGTAACCGCGGCGAGAAGTCGATGCGTCAGCGTCTCGCTGGTGAAATCCTTGATGCCGCTCAAGGCAAGGGTAACGCCGTCAAGAAACGTGAAGACGTACACCGTATGGCTGAAGCCAACAAGGCCTTCTCACACTTCCGATTCTAATCCCGCTCACCCGAGCGACGAGGCATCATTGTGGCGCGCAAAACTCCGATTAATCGTTATCGCAATATCGGAATCTGTGCCCATGTTGATGCCGGCAAAACCACCACGACTGAACGCGTACTGTTCTATACCGGTGTCTCCCACAAAATAGGTGAGGTACATGACGGTGCTGCCACCATGGATTGGATGGAGCAGGAGCAAGAGCGCGGTATCACTATCACCTCGGCGGCCACCACATGTTTTTGGCGAGGCATGGATGCGCAGCTCGACGAGTACCGTATCAACATCATCGATACACCCGGACACGTTGATTTCACGATCGAGGTAGAACGTTCGCTTCGCGTGCTCGATGCGGCAGTGGTTGTGCTGTGTGGATCATCCGGTGTGCAGCCTCAGACTGAGACTGTTTGGCGACAAGCTAATAAATATCAAGTGCCTCGTATGGTCTTCGTGAACAAGATGGATCGAGCGGGCGCCGATTTCATGATGGTGGTCGATCAGCTTCGAGATCGTCTTGATAGCAACCCTGTACCCATTCAACTCACCATCGGTGCCGAGGAGGATTTCGTCGGCGTCATCGATCTCGTGAAGAATAAGGCCATTATCTGGAACGAGGCCGACCGTGGTACGACTTTCGAGTACGGACCCGTACCTCCGGAGATGGAAGACGAGGTCAATGAGGCCCGCGAGTATTTGATCGAGGCTGCGGCCGAGGCAAACGACGAGCTGATGGACCTCTATCTTGAAACCGGCGAGCTCGATGAAGACCAGATTAAAGCAGGTATCCGTGCTCGAACGTTGGCTAATGAGATCGTACCTGTACTCGGCGGCTCTGCCTTCAAGAATAAAGGCGTGCAGGCAGTTTTAGATGCTGTCGTTGAATATTTACCCTCACCCACTGAGGTCAAGGCAATCGAGGGAACGAAGGCCGATGGCGAAACTCTGATCACTCGTGAATCGGATGACGATGAGCCCTTTGCGGCCCTCGCCTTCAAGATAGCCACCGATCCCTTCGTCGGCACCCTGACCTTCTTCCGCGTGTACTCGGGCAAGCTCGAATCGGGGATGGCGGTCTACAACTCGGTGAAGGGTAAGAAAGAGCGGGTTGGTCGGATGGTGCAAATGCATGCCAACAGCCGCGAAGAAATTAAGGAAGTACTAGCGGGCGATATTGCCGCCGCAATCGGTTTAAAGGACGTCACCACGGGTGACACCTTGTGCGATGCAGGCGATCCCGTTGTGCTCGAACGAATGGAGTTTCCCGAGCCCGTTATTTCGGTGGCTGTTGAGCCCAGATCACAGGCCGACCAGGAAAAAATGGGATTGGCGCTATCAAAACTTGCGCAGGAAGATCCCTCGTTTCGTGTCAAAACCGACGAGGAGACTGGGCAGACGATCATTTCCGGTATGGGTGAGCTCCATCTCGATATCATCGTAGATCGCATGAAGCGTGAGTTTAGTGTTGAGGCTAATATTGGTAAGCCGCAGGTTGCCTATCGCGAGCGCATCCGCAATACCGCCGAAATCGAAGGTAAGTTCGTGCGTCAGTCCGGCGGTCGTGGTCAATATGGCCATGTCTGGATTCGCTTTGAGCCAGCTGAAGACGAGGGCGCTGAAGGCCTAGAGTTCGTCAATGAGATTGCGGGCGGTGTTGTGCCTCGCGAGTACATCCCAGCCGTTAATAAAGGTATCGAGGAACAAATGCAAAACGGCGTTCTCGCCGGTTATCCACTGCTAGGTTTGAAGGCGACGCTTTACGATGGCTCATTCCACGATGTCGATTCCAACGAGATGGCGTTCAAGATTGCGGCGAGTATGGCGACTAAAAAGCTCGCCGATTCCGGTGGTGCCGTGTTGCTTGAGCCGATCATGAAGGTCGAGGTGGTAACGCCCGAAGAGAATATGGGTGATGTGGTGGGTGACCTCAATCGTCGACGAGGCCTTATTTTGGGGATGAACGACACCTCATCGGGTAAAACAGTGGATGCTGATGTACCTCTGGCCGAGATGTTCGGTTACGCCACCGACTTGCGCTCCGCGACCCAGGGTCGTGCCACCTACACAATGGAATTTGCTCGCTACGCAGAAGCGCCGAATAATGTAGCAGATACGATTATTAGTAAAAGTGGCGTCTAGGTGAGGCACTGACGGTTATCTTCGACGACGAACATCGTTACCAAAAGCCCGCTCATCGCGGGCTTTTTTGTATCTACAGACTTTGTCAGCGATCCGCCTTTGCGTTAGGGTTGATTCAGAATAGCGAATAAGAGGAAGCACCATGATCGATTTTGTACTCAATGGTGAGGTGGTCTCTGCGAGTAGCGATGACGACACGCCATTACTTTGGGTGCTGCGCGAGGAGCTCAAGTTGCGCGGTACAAAGTTTGGTTGCGGTATTGCTCAATGTGGCGCCTGTACCGTGCACATTGATGGCAATCCGATGCGTTCTTGTGTGATGCCGATTAGCGCGGTGGCGGGTAAATCCGTGACCACAATCGAAGGCCTGGCGACGCCGGCTGGGGACGCCTTAAAAACAGCGTGGACTGAAGCGCAGGTACCCCAGTGCGGTTACTGCCAGTCGGGCCAGATCATGCAAGCCGCGGGCTTGTTGGAAAAAAATCCGAATCCCAGTGATGTTGAGATCGTTGATGCAATGAATGGCAACTTGTGCCGTTGTATGGCTTACCCCCGCATCAAAAAGGCGATCAAGACTGCCGCGAACGGAGGTGCTTTGTCATGATGAAGCAGCAGAAAGGAATTTCTCGTCGTTCATTCGTTGCCGGGATGGCCGGTTCATCGCTGATGATGGGTATGGGCTCATTGGTAACGGGTTGCAGTGTAGAGCAGGCCAGCGAAGCGATGGCGAGTGGTGATCTATCGAAGGTGTTCTCTCCCAATATCTGGTTCGAGTTGAACGGCGCAGGGGACGTACTCATTAATGTTGTTCGTGCGGAAATGGGTCAGCACGTAGGTACCTCTCTGGCGCAGATTGTCGCAGACGAGTTGGGTGCCGATTGGTCTAAGGTGACCTTTAAGCACGTCGATACCGATCCGAAATGGGGCGTGATGGTGACTGGTGGCTCTTGGTCGGTCCACACCTCTTTCACCATGCTGTCTCAAGCGGGTGCTGCGGGCAGGACTTTATTGATCGATGCCGCCGCCAAGTTAATGGGCGTCGCCGCCGATTCTTGTATGGCTGAGAATGGTGTCGTGAGCTCCGGTTCGAAATCACTGACATTCGCAGAGATTGTGAGTAATGGCGATTTCTCGCGAACCCTGAGCGAGGACGAGTTGGCTGCCATGCCAGTAAAGGCACCTGCTGAGCGCACAGTGATTGGACGCGATGTTCGCAATCTAGATGTGGCGCCGAAGTCCGAGGGTTCCGCTGTCTATGGATTGGATGCCGAATTACCTGGTATGGCTTACGCGATGCCGTTGTTGCCGCCAACGCGCTATGGCAGCACGGTCAACTCGATCAACGACTCGGCAGCTAAATCGATTCCTGGCTATGTCGGCGCTGTGCCTATCAATGATCCTAGCCAAACGGTTCAGGGATGTGTCGTGGTGGCCGCTGAAACTTTGCCCGCAGCAATGAAAGCGGCGAAGGCGGTTACAGTCGATTGGTCAGCAGGACCCACAGCCAATGTTGACGAGGCGGCGATCATTGCCGAGGGCATGCGGATCGCAAACGATCCCGAGGGCGGTACGCTCTATGTGAATGAGGGTGATATAGCGGCAGCCAAGTCAGGAGCAGCCAACTCGATGGCGGCTACTTACACAACGGCGACCGCGCTTCATTTCACAATGGAGCCGCAAAATGCGTTGGTCGGGTTCGATGCCGAGGGTCGCTGTCATATTCATGCTGGTAACCAGTGGCAGTCTTTGATTCTCCCGTACCTTGCGCAGGCGCTGGAGATGCCGGAGAGCTACATTATTATCCACTCGTACTACCTAGGCGGTGGTTTTGGGCGCCGCTTGTTTGGTGATCAAATGATCCCAGCGGCACTGGCAGCCCGTGAACTAGGTCGTCCTGTGAAACTGATGTTCGATCGGGCCGCTGATACTCGATTCGATTGTGTGCGCTCGCCATCGGTCTGTTCATTTCAAGCGACCTTTGATGACAACGGTGCCCTAACCGGGGTTGATCATACGGTTGCTGCTGGTTGGCCGACCAAGGGTATGGCGCCGAGCTTCTTAGGTACCGGTATCGATGGCAAGGGCAAGTTCGATGGCTTTTCTATCAGCGGTGCTGACCACTGGTATAGTCTGTCGTCGCACCGGGTGCGTGCAATGAACAACGAGCTCGCACAAGCGACTTTCTTGCCGGGTTGGTTGCGCGCGGTAGGCCCGGGTTGGATTAGCTGGGGTGTCGAGAGTTTCCTCGATGAGATTGCAGATCAAATGGGTCAGGACCCTGTCGCTATGCGCATGAGTTTGCTCGATGGAGCTGGCAAGAATGCGGGCGGTGAAGGCAGTACCGTAGGTGGTGCAAAGCGCTTGGCGGCAGTCCTCAAGGATGTCTCTGAGCGCGCTGGCTGGGGGCGCGAAATGCCTGCTAATGAGGGCCTAGGGGTTGCCGTAGGTCACGGGCAGGAACGTGGCATGCCTACATGGATTGCCTGCGTGGCTCATGTCGCTGTTGATCCGGCGTCGGGCGATGTCAGCCTCAAGAAGTTGTGGCAGACCATCGATGTCGGCACCGTAGTCAATCCTGACGGCGCCATGGCGCAGGCCGAGGGTGCCGCTTTGTGGGGCGTAAGTCTGGCGCTGCATGAGGGCGCGAACTTCGCCAATGGCGAAGTAGTGGAGCAGAATCTGGATCGCTATACCCCAATGCGCATGGCGGACGTACCCGAGCTTGATATCGCATTTGTCGATAGCCAGGAGTTCCCCAGCGGACTCGGCGAGCCACCATTAATTCCAGTGGCGCCCGCGATTGGCAACGCGATTTTTGCAGCTAGCGGCAAGCGAGTCAGGGACCTGCCGATTAAACTCGCCTAGCGTTATTTGCGATGTAGTTTGAAAACGGGCCTAAGCGCCCGTTTTTTTATGTCCAAAAAGTTCACTGAGCCTAAAGAAGTTACACAAAATTCAGGTTGACACTAGTCGGGTGCGTCCTTAGACTTCGCTCTCTTTTTTTCGGGATCCCTTGCGGGTACCGGCTTTTTAGGAGATTGCTTGTGCAGAATCAACGTATTCGAATTCGCTTGAAAGCGTTCGATCACAAACTGATCGATGCCTCCACTCAGGAGATCGTCGAGACAGCGCGCCGAACCGGTGCGCAAGTGCGTGGTCCGATCCCGCTACCAACGAAGAAGGAAAAGTTCACGATCTTGATTTCACCTCACGTGAATAAAGATGCACGGGACCAATACGAGATTCGGACGCACAAGCGTCTGATGGACATTATCGAGCCGACGGAGAAGACCGTCGACGCGTTGATGAAGCTAGACCTAGCCGCGGGCGTAGAAGTCCAGATTAGCTTGGGATAGAGACAATTTAGAAGTAAGCCTGCCCAGTTCGCTGGGTGTGTAACGAGCGGAATTAGCCGCTCGGCCATAGAGGGTTAAGCCCCGTACACGGAGAGGTGAGTACCATGACTGTGGGAATAGTCGGCCGTAAATCAGGTATGACACGTGTGTTTACCGATGACGGCGTATCAGTACCAGTGACCGTAGTGGAAGTTGTTCCAAACCGCGTCACTCAAATCAAAGAGCAGGATACTGATGGGTATCGTGCAATTCAGGTCACAACGGGAAACCGTAAGGCCTCAAGAGTCAGCAAGCCAGAGGCGGGTCATTATGCTCGCGCGGGAGTCGAGGCCGGTAGCGGTCTGTGGGAATTTCGTCTCGATGGGTCCGAAGAGGCCTTCGAGGTAGGCGCAGAGCTGACTGTTGAGCGATTTGAGCAAGGCCAAAAGGTCGATGTCGCGGGTCAGTCGAAGGGTAAAGGTTTCCAGGGCGGTGTTAAGCGCTGGAATTTCAGCACCCAAGACGCCACACACGGAAACTCGCTGTCGCACCGAGCGCCAGGTTCGCTCGGTCAGTGCCAGACGCCCGGTCGTGTATTCAAAGGTAAGAAAATGGCGGGCCACATGGGCGCTGAGCGTGTCACTACGCAAGGGCTAGAAGTGGTTCGCGTCGACGTTGAGCGCAACTTGTTGCTCATCAAAGGCGCGGTCCCCGGCGCACCCGGTGGTGACGTGATTGTTCGTCCCACAACGAAAGCGCGTAGTTAAGGAGGCTTGCTGTGGAATTGACAGTAGTAAAGCCCGGCAAGAAGAAGCCGGGAAAAGTTGAAGTCTCTGAGGATACCTTCGCACGGGACTACAACGAGGCTCTGATTCACCAGGTGGTGACCGCTTATTTGGCAGGCGCCCGCCAGGGCACGAGAGCACAGAAGAATCGTTCAGCTGTTGCTGGTGGTGGCAAGAAGCCATGGCGGCAGAAGGGCACTGGTCGAGCGCGAGCGGGCACGATTCGCTCGCCGATCTGGCGCAGTGGCGGCGTGACTTTTGCGGCAACTCCGCAGGATCACAGTCAGAAAGTAAATCGCAAGATGTACCGCTCAGCGATGCGGTCGATCTTGTCAGAGCTTGCTCGCAGCGAGCGTCTGGTGGTCGTCGAGAATATGGATCTCGAGCAGCCAAAGACCAAGTTGCTGGCAGAGCAGTTGAAGGGTTATGGACTCGACAACGTGTTGATCGTTGCGTCAGAGGTGGATCAGAACCTTTATCTGGCGTCGCGAAATCTACACAAGGTCGATGTTCGGGATGTCGAAGGCGTTGATCCCGTGAGTTTGATCGCTTTTGACAAGGTTGTAGTTACCGTTGACGCGGTTAAGAAGTTTGAGGAGGCGCTGGCATGAATCAGGAGCGAGTATTCCAGATTTTGATGGGCCCTCATGTGTCTGAAAAATCAGCGATCGTAGCTGACGCGAACAATCAGTATGTCTTCAAGGTCGCATTGGATGCGACTAAAGCCGAGATCAAGACCTCGGTAGAGCAGTTGTTCAAAGTTGAAGTACAGGATGTTCAAACGCTGCGTGTGAAAGGAAAAACCAAGCGTAATCGTTTTGGTTTGTCCACCAAGCCTTCATGGAAGAAGGCCTTTGTTCGACTGGCTCAGGGTCAAGAAATTGACTTTGCGTCGATCAACTAAGAGGCATAGGTCATGGCAGTTGTAAAAAGTAAACCGACATCCCCGGGCCGTCGCCACCACGTCAAGGTGGTGAATAAGGAGCTCTACAAGGGCCGCGCTTATGCACCCCTACTCGAGAAGAACTCGAAGTCGGGTGGTCGTAATAATCTCGGTCGTATCACGACACGTCATATCGGTGGCGGACACAAGCATCACTATCGCGTCATTGATTTCAAGCGCAACAAAGACGGCATCCCGGCACGCGTAGAGCGCATTGAGTACGACCCAAACCGTACCGCCCATATCGCACTGTTGTTGTTCGCCGATGGCGAGCGTCGCTACATCTTGGCACCCAAGGGTTTATCAGCGGGTGACACTGTTGTTTCCGGTGCGGCCGCGCCTATCAAAGCCGGTAACTGTCTCCCGATTCGTAACATTCCCGTCGGTGCTGTTATCCACGCGATCGAGCTTAAGCCAGGCAAAGGTGCGCAGTTAGCGCGATCTGCCGGTGCTGCGGTTCAGCTGGTAGCGCGAGAAGGTCAGTATGCGACCGTTCGTTTGCGCTCTGGCGAAATGCGTAAAGTGCCTGTCGATTGTCGAGCGACACTCGGTGAGGTGTCGAATTCAGAGCACAGCCTCCGCAAGCTCGGCAAGGCCGGTGCTTCTCGATGGCGCGGTATCCGTCCAACGGTCCGCGGCGTTGCGATGAACCCGGTTGATCACCCGCATGGTGGTGGTGAGGGTCGTACCTCCGGTGGGCGTCACCCAGTAACACCATGGGGTGTGCCGACTAAGGGCTACAAGACTAGAAAGAATAAGCGTACTGATCACTTAATTGTGCGTCGCCGCAGCAAGAAATAAGGGAAGCAGATAGATGCCACGTTCACTGAAGAAAGGTCCCTTTATCGACTTACACCTCATGAAAAAGGTGGAAGTTGCGATTGAGAATAATGACCGCCGGCCGATTAAGACCTGGTCGCGCCGATCAATGATTTCCCCCGACATGGTTGGATTGACGATCGCTGTCCACAACGGGCGTCAACACGTTCCAGTCTTGATCAATGAAGACATGGTAGGCCACAAGCTAGGCGAGTTCGCAGTAACCCGAACCTTCAAGGGCCACATCGTCGACAAGAAAGCGAAGCGCTAAGGGAGGCCATGATGGAAGTTTCAGCAAAATTACGCGGCGCTCGCATCTCAGCACAGAAAGCTCGCTTAGTCGCTGACCAGGTCCGCGGCAAGCCGGTGGGCGATGCGCTCATCGAGCTGGAGTTCAGTACCAAGAAGGCCGCACATATTGTTCGCAAGGTACTCAACTCGGCGATTGCGAATGCAGAAAACAATAACGGTGCTGATATTGACGAGCTCCGTGTGTCAACGATCTATGTTGACGAGGGCATGACGATGAAGCGTATGCGTGCACGCGCCAAGGGTCGTGGTGATCGAATTTTTAAGCGCACTTGCCACATAACGGTAAGCGTCGCAGACAACGAGACGTAAGGAGAGACCGCATGGGACAGAAGGTACATCCGACTGGTATCCGCTTAGGTGTGGTCAAAGACCACAACTCAGTGTGGTATGCCGATAGCAAGACTTACGCTGAGCAGTTAATCACTGATATTGAGGTCCGTGAGTACTTGCTTAAGCGACTCGATGCCGCTTCGGTAAGCCGGGTAGTGATCGAGCGACCAGCGCAAACCGCGCGAGTCACCATCCACACCGCTCGTCCTGGCATTGTCATCGGTAAGAAGGGTGAGGATGTCGAAGCGTTGCGCCAGGAGCTGAGTAAGCGCATGGGTGTTCCGGTTCACATCACGATCGAAGAAATCCGCAAGCCCGATATGGACGCTCGCTTGGTGGCACAAAATGTCGCACAGCAGCTCGAGCGTCGGGTGATGTTCCGTCGTGCCATGAAGCGTGTTGTTCAAAACGCGATGCGTCAGGGTGCCGAGGGTATCAAGGTACAAGTAGGCGGCCGTTTGGGTGGTGCAGAAATCGCTCGAAGCGAGTGGTATCGCGAGGGTCGTGTGCCGTTGCACACACTGCGAGCCGATATTGATTACGCCACCTATGAAGCGCACACCACCTATGGGGTGATTGGCGTGAAGGTTTGGATTTTCAAAGGCGAGGTCATCGGCGACGCCGAGGAGAGCCAGGAAGCGCCGCGTCGCGCGACCTCAGGGTAATTGGTTGAGGGCTGAGTAATGTTGCAACCCAAGCGAACTAAATTCCGCAAGATGCAAAAGGGCCGTAATCGCGGTCTTGCAGAGCGCGGTAGTCGTGTCAGTTTTGGCGAATACGCGTTGAAGGCTACTGGTCGTGGCCGTATCACGGCGCGCCAGATTGAGGCGGCACGAAGAGCAATGACCCGTCACATTAAGCGTGGCGGAAAGATCTGGATTCGGGTTTTTCCCGATAAGCCAATCACTGGAAAGCCTCTCGAGGTTCGTCAGGGTAAGGGTAAGGGTAATGTCGAGTACTGGGTGGCACAGATCCAACCCGGTCGAGTCCTCTATGAAGTCGAGGGTGTGTCGGAGGCGTTGGCGCGAGAAGCATTTGATCTGGCCGCGGCAAAGTTACCCGTGCAGACCACCTTTGTTAAGCGATCGGTGATGTGATGAAAGCGAGCGAACTAGTTGATATGACGGCCGACGATTTGAACAAGCAGTTGCTTGAGTTGCGTGAAGAGCAGTTCAAGCTGCGGATGGCCAAGGCCACTGGCCAGTTGGGTCAGAGCCACTTACTTAAGCAGACGAAGCGCGATATTGCGCGTGTCAAGACAATTCTTCAGCAGAAGGCGGGTCAGTAATGGAATCAGCACAAAGCACTGCACGTACCCTTCAGGGGCGTGTCGTTAGCGACAAGATGGACAAGACAATCACTGTGTTGATCGAGCGCCGAGTGAAGCATCCAGTGTACGGCAAATACATCACTCGATCGTCTAAGGTGCACGCCCATGACGAAGAGAATCGCGCCGGTATGGGCGACACAGTATTGGTTTCTGAGACGCGGCCGATGTCAAAGACCAAGTCTTTTGCGTTGGTTGAAGTCGTTGAAGTAGCAACAGAGATAGCTTGATTTAGGTAGCCAAGGCGGCCAACGCCGCGGTATTGAGGTGGGGAAATGATTCAGACTGAATCGTATTTGGAAGTAGCTGACAACAGTGGTGCGCGCCGCGTGATGTGCATCAAGGTGTTGGGTGGTTCGAAGCGTCGTTACGCCCGAGTCGGTGACATTATTAAGGTCACGGTCAAAGAGGCTATCCCACGAGGCAAGGTTAAGAAGGGTCAGGTCATGCGCGCAGTTGTCGTGCGAACTCGAAAGGGAGTGCGTCGTGCAGACGGATCGCTGGTCAAGTTCGATGAGAACGCAGCTGTGCTGCTGAATAATACCGATGCGCCAATTGGCACTCGTATTTTCGGCCCGGTGACACGTGAGCTTCGCGGTGAGAAGTTTATGAAGATTATTTCGTTGGCGCCAGAAGTCATCTGAGCAGCCGGGAGCGAGGAGTAGGTAATGGCAAAAATCAAACGCGATGACGACGTAATCGTGATTGCCGGTAAGGACAAGGGCAAGCGCGGCACGGTTCGCCAAGTTCTTGATACAGGCAAGGTGATTGTCTCCGGCGTCAACATGATCAAGAAACACACCAAGCCGAACCCGCAGATGGGTCAGCCTGGCGGAATCGTCGAAAAAGAAGCGCCGATTCAGATTTCGAACGTCGCGATTTACAACGCCGAGGCTGGCCGTGGAGACCGTGTTGGTTACCGGATCGATGACGGAAAGAAAGTTCGTATTTACAAGTCCAACGGTAGCGCGATAGACGCGTAATCCACGGACTGCTGAGGATAGCGAAGAATGACAACGCTGAAAGAAAAATATCGCACTGAGATCGCGCCCAAGCTCAAAGAAGAGTTGGGTCTCGAAAATGTGATGGAGGTTCCACGAGTCACTAAGATCACGCTGAATATGGGTGTCGGCGAGGCCGTGGGTGATAAAAAGGTACTTGAGAACGCAGTGGCGGATATGCAGAAGATTGCGGGTCAGAAGCCTGTTGTCACCAAATCTCGCAAGTCTATCGCCGGCTTCAAGATTCGAGATGGTTGGCCGATCGGCTGTAAGGTCACACTGCGCGACGAGCGTATGTATGAATTCCTTGATCGTTTAATTGCTATTGCCATTCCACGTATTCGCGATTTCCGTGGCGTCAGCGGCAAGCAGTTTGATGGCCGGGGCAACTTTGCGATGGGTGTCACCGAGCAGATTATTTTCCCTGAGATCGACTACGACCAGGTGGATAAGTTGCGTGGCATGGACATCGTGATCACGACGTCAGCAAGCAACGATGAACAAGGGCGCGCTTTATTGAGCGCCTTCAACTTCCCATTTAAGGGCTAGGACAGAGTTATGGCAAAGAAATCTATGGTGGCTCGAGAGCACAAGCGTGCGCGCACCGTTGCTAAGTTCGCGACGAAGCGAGCGAAGCTCAAAGAAATCATCGCCGACGTTAACGCGAGCGATGACGATCGCTGGGAGGCTCAGATGCAGCTCCAGAAGTTGCCTCGGAATGCTAGTCCCGTCCGACAGCAGCGTCGTTGTCAGATTACTGGCCGTCCGCATGGGGTTTACAGAAAGTTCGGTTTGTGCCGCAACAAGTTACGTGAGGCCGCAATGCGCGGCGATGTGCCAGGCCTGGTTAAGTCCAGCTGGTAACGGAGACTATTCACTATGAGTATGCAAGATCCAATCAGTGACATGTTGACACGCGTCCGCAATGCGCAGATGGCGGGCAAGAAGTTTGTTGATATGCCCGGCTCCAAGCTTAAGGCTGCGGTAGCGAAAGTGCTTGAGGACGAGGGTTATATCTCAGGCCATCGCGTTGAGGAGTCTGAAGGTAAGCCTCGGTTAAGTATCGAGCTTAAGTATTTTAATGGTAAGCCCGTGATTGCTGAACTCGAACGATTCAGCAAGCCGTCACTGCGACGTTACGCTGGCAAGAATTCGTTGCCTAGCGTCCGCGGTGGTTTGGGCGTTGCCATTGTATCGACGTCTAAGGGCGTTATGACTGATCGTGCAGCCAAAGCCGAAGGTGTCGGTGGCGAAGTGCTGTGCACCGTATTTTGATGCGTAGCGGGAGACTTTATACATGTCACGCGTAGCAAATAACCCTGTCAGCCTTCCAAAAGGCGTTGAGCTCACAATTAGTGGTAGCAGCGTCAGTGTGAAAGGCGGCAAGGGAACAATGGAAATGACCCTAACCGACGGTATCGGCATCAATGTCGATGGCGAGGTCGCTCAGGTCACCTACGATTTTGATACCAATCGCGCGATGGCGGGTACCACCCGCGCATTGTTGAACAACTTGGTGGTTGGCGTCAGTGCTGGTTGGGAGAAAAAGCTGGTTTTGAATGGCGTCGGTTACCGGGCGAAGGCGTCTGGTCAGACCGTGAACCTGAACGTGGGCTTATCACATCCTGTCGATTACGAACTAGCGAAAGGCTTGTCTGCTGAGACGCCTACGCAGACCGAGATCGTCATTCGAGGTATCGATAAGCAAGCGGTAGGCCAGGCTGCTGCTGAGATTCGTAGTTACCGACCACCAGAGCCCTACAAGGGCAAAGGTATCCGTTACGCCGATGAGTATGTGCGGCGCAAAGAAGCTAAGAAGAAGTAGGTAAAGCGATGAACGATAAGACACAGGCGCGTTTGCGCCGGGCACGCAAGGCGCGCATGAGTATGCGCACGGCGGGAACAGTGCGCTTGAGTGTGCATCGCACACCTCGGCATATCTACGCGCAAATTATCAATGGCGAGGGTGACCGAGTAGTGGCGCAGGCATCGACTCTCGATAAAGATCTTCGCGGTGACGCAACCGGCAACATGTCGGCGGCTGCTGCGGTTGGTAAGTTGGTTGCAGAACGCGCCAAGGCGGCCGGTGTAACCGAGGTGGCGTTTGATCGCTCCGGTTATAAGTACCACGGACGGGTTAAGGCGTTAGCAGAGGCTGCGCGCGAAGGCGGATTGGAGTTTTAAGGCATGGCAAACGATAAGAGACAGGGTGATCAGCGCACTGAAGGCGATCTTCAAGAGAAGCTGGTTCAAGTCAACCGTGTGGCTAAAACCGTAAAGGGTGGCCGCATCATGAGCTTTACTGCCTTGACCGTCGTTGGTGATGGTAATGGCCGCGTTGGTTTTGGTCGCGGTAAGGCGCGCGAAGTGCCAGTCGCGATTCAGAAAGCGATGGAATCTGCGCGTCGGAACATGATTTCTGTTGAGTTGGTCAACGGTACACTTCAGTACCCCGTCAAGGCACGCCACGGAGCATCTAAGGTGTACATGCAGCCGGCATCAGAGGGTACGGGTGTGATTGCTGGTGGTGCGATGCGTTCCGTATTGGAAATCGCGGGCGTACAAAACGTTCTGGCTAAGTGCTACGGATCAACGAATCCAGCGAATGTGGTTCGCGCCACTTACAACGGTTTACGCGACATGGTGTCTCCGGAAGATGTAGCTGCTAAGCGCGGCAAGTCGGTCGAAGAGATCTTCAGTTAAGGAAAGACCTCATGAGTAAAGCAATGGTCAAAGTTACGTTGGTGAAGAGCGCCAGCGGGCGATTGAAGAATCACAAGGCCTGTGTACAGGGTCTCGGGTTGCGCCGTATCGGCCATACCGTTGAAGTCGAAGACACTCCTTCGGTTCGCGGCATGATCAATAAGGTGCACTACCTCGTTCGAGTGGAGGAGCAGGGCAATGGCTGATGAGCTTCGTTTAAATTCTTTGAGCCCAGCTGCGGGTGCAAAACGCAACGCGAAGCGTGTCGGGCGTGGCATTGGTTCAGGAACTGGCAAAACAGCGGGCCGCGGACACAAGGGTCTTAAGGCGCGTTCGGGCGGTACCGTGCGTGCTGGCTTTGAGGGCGGTCAGATGCCCTTGCAGAAGCGACTACCCAAGTATGGCTTTACTTCGCGCGTTGGACGAACCACTGCGCAAGTACGACTGCATGAGCTCAATGGGGTCGAAGGCGATACGGTTGATTTGGCGGCACTTAAGTCAGCGGATCTGGTTAAGGACGATGTGTTGCGTGCTCGGGTCTTCTTGTCTGGCACCATTGAAAAGGCCGTGAATGTGAAGGGTTTGAAAGTGACCAAAGGCGCTCGCGAGGCTATCGAAGCCGCTGGCGGGACTGTCGAGGCTTAATTATGGCGAATGGTGTGCCATCAATTAATACTACCGGCATGGGCGAATTGTTCCGTCGGCTCCGGTTCGTATTGCTTGCGCTCGTAATTTACCGAATCGGGACGCACATTCCGGTCCCCGGTATCGACCCTGCGCAGCTGGCGGCACTGTTCGATCAAAACCAGGGCACTATTCTCGGCCTTGCCAACGTATTCTCGGGTGGTGCACTCGAGCGGATGAGTATTCTTGCGCTCGGAATTCTTCCCTACATCTCGGCCTCGATCATCATGCAGTTGATGACCGCGGTGACGCCTGAGCTTGATGCGATTAAGAAGGAAGGCGAGTCGGGACGTAAGAAAATCAGTCAGTGGACGCGCTACCTAACAGTAGCCCTCGCATTAGTGCAGGGAACTGGTATGACGGTTGGTATGGCTAATCAGGGTCTGACCTACGATACCGGTTTGAGCTTTTACATTATCGCTATCACGTCATTGGTGACAGGTGCTGTCTTCATGATGTGGCTCGGAGAGCAGATCACGGAAAAAGGCATCGGTAACGGTATTTCTTTGCTGATTTTCGCAGGTATTGTCGCCGGTTTGCCTCAGGCCATCGGCCAGGCACTCGAGCAGGCGCGTCAGGGCGAGCTTAATATCCTGATTCTTTTGGCCATTTTGGCGCTCGCTATCGTGGTTATCGCATTGGTTGTATTCATCGAGCGCGGCCAGCGTCGAATCACCGTGAATTATGCGAAGCGCCAACAGGGTCGTCAGATGTATCAAGCACCCGCCTCGCACTTGCCGCTCAAGGTCAACATGGCGGGTGTTATTCCGGCGATTTTTGCCTCGTCGATTCTGTTGTTCCCAGCGTCAGTCGCACAGTGGTTTGGCAGTGGCGACAGCTCTGATTGGCTGCAGGACCTGGCGGTTGCAATTGGTCCTGGTCAGCCGCTGAACATTATTTTGTTCACGGCGTTTATCATCTTCTTCTGCTTCTTCTACACGGCGTTGATGTTCAATCCCTCGGAAGTGGCTGACAACCTCAAGCGATCGGGTGCTTTTGTTCCTGGTATTCGTCCGGGGCAGCAGACAGCGAACTACATCGATGGTGTTCTGACTCGTCTTACTATTTTTGGATCTGCGTACATCGCCTTGGTGTGTTTGCTACCGCAGTTCCTGGTCGTCGCGTTCAACGTGCCGTTCTACCTCGGTGGCACCTCGATGCTGATCGTGGTGGTCGTAGTCATGGATTTTATGGCGCAAGTACAAAGTCATTTGATGTCGCACCAATACGAAGGTGTGATGAAAAAAGCAAACCTATCGAACATCGGTCAAGCGGGCCGGTTGCGCTAGGGGTTGGGAGTTAACAATGAAAGTTCGAGCTTCAGTAAAGAAGATTTGCCGTAACTGCAAAGTGGTTCGCCGCAACCGCGTTGTGCGTGTGATCTGTTCCAGTGATCCACGTCATAAGCAACGTCAGGGCTAATCAGGAAGCGAGTGAATTTAACTGCTCGTTATTGTGCGGGCGTTAGTAAGCGGCTCAAGCCGCGCTAGAACAAACGGAGATTGGTAATGGCACGTATTGCCGGTGTAAACATTCCAGACAACAAACACGCAGTGATCTCGCTGACGTACATCTACGGGGTTGGTCTAACTCAAGCGAAGCGTCTTTGCGCGGAAACTAACATTCCTGAAAGCAACAAGATTGGTGAGTTGTCGGAAGCGGAACTCGACAAGCTCCGTGGTTTGGTATCAGAGATGACCGTCGAAGGTGATCTGCGTCGTGAAGTGTCGATGAATATTAAGCGTTTATTGGACCTCGGTTGTAACCGTGGTCTTCGACATCGTAAGGGTTTGCCTCTTCGTGGGCAGCGAACAAAGACCAACGCAAGGACTCGTAAGGGCCCTCGTAAACCGATTCGGAAGTAAGTTTTTCAGCGGCGGCGAGTTCGCTGTCGAGTGTAGCTACATCGTAATTTGTAGCGTTGATATAAGAGTAGGATGACATATGGCAAAAGCAGCCAAAGCTAAGACAACGAAGCGCAAGATTACCAAACAGGTAGTCGATGGCGTTGCGCATATTCATGCGTCGTTCAATAACACGATCGTTACGATCACTGACCGGCAGGGCAACACCTTGACGTGGGCCACCGCTGGCGGTTCTGGCTTCCGCGGTTCGCGCAAGTCAACGCCCTTTGCAGCGCAGGTCGCAGCAGAGAGAGCGGGCGAAGCAGCTAAAGAATACGGTCTCAAAAACCTCGACGTCGAAGTCAAAGGCCCTGGGCCTGGCCGCGAGTCAGCGGTTCGCGCATTGAATGGCTGCGGCTACAAAATCACCAACATCACGGATGTGACGCCGATTCCCCATAACGGCTGTCGCCCACCCAAGAAACGACGCGTTTAAGCGCTAGCGTTTGAGGAACTAGATTAATGGCTCGATATATAGGTCCAAAATGTAAGTTGTCGCGTCGTGAAGGCACTGACCTTCAGTTGAAGAGCGGCGTTCGTGCTCTAGAGAGCAAGTGCAA
>NTKA01000036.1 GCA_002456975.1 Halieaceae bacterium MED-G27 | reverse complement strand
GCGAGTGGATTCCAGAGGTTGTACTAAGCGGCAGCGCTATCGGCTTTTATGGGGCAAGCGAGACGGCTGTTTTTAACGAAGATTCCCCCAACGGATCCGGATTCTCAGCAACCCTTTGTCACGATTGGGAGGCCTCTGTGACACCGCTTGCTGATGCCGGGGCACGCTTAGCATGGTTACGAACAGGGGTGGTTCTAGACGCTGGGAGTGGGGCGTATCCGCAGATGACCGGTTCGTTCAAGGCTTTGGCAAAAACCTGGTTAGGGAGCGGCAAACAGTGGCTAAGTTGGATTCATCGCCGTGATGTCGTCAGTGCTATTGTGCACCTTCTAAACACGCCCACGCTGTCCGGGCCAGTTAACCTCACAGCACCTGGACCGGTAACCCATCGCGGGTTTGCTGACGCAGTTGGAAAAGCGAAACCAACGCTGTTGGCGTTGGGCGTTCCCGCGCCGGTCATAAGAATGATAGTAGGTGGGGTCGCCGACGAACTGCTTCTCGTGGGGCAGCAGGTAATGCCGAATAAACTTGAAGGGAGCGAATTTGTCTTTGCCTACCCGAGCATCGACGAAGCCATCGCCGCAATTGAGTCTTAGTATTCTAATGAGCTAGGATTTACCAGCCAACTGAATCGCGGTAATCGTCAAACGTGTCCTGCACATCCATCTGATTACGTAGCTTCTTGAGTGCAGCACGCTCAAGCTGTCGAACCCACTCGCGACTAACGCTCAGCTTGTCAGCAATTTCGGCACGGCTAAGCGGCGGTCCGTTATGCAAACCCCAACGCGCCATGACAACTTCTCGCTCGTTCTTGTCGAGTCGGCCAACAGCGTGTTGTAAGAACTTCCCGAGTGAAGCTTGCTCAGCGGTATCGGAGGCCTCTCCAAACAGCTCGCCGGTCATTCCATCGACCATGCTCTCGTCGTCGTCCTCATCATACTTTGGCGCATCGAGCGATACCGTAAGATTGCGAAGCTGTAGGAGCTCACGTGCTTTATCAGTGTCCATACCCAGATTGGCCGCAAGGGTATCGGCATCGGCCTCTTGCCCAGTTCGGGCTTGCTCGGCAAAACGCTCTTTGTAAAGCCGTCCGATTTGCTCCTGAATATGGGTTGGGAATCGAATTAATGACCCGGCATCGCCGACAAAACGTCGCACTGCTTGTGTGATCCAGTTAAAACAGTAGGTGCTGAAGCGAAAACCTTTCTCGTACTCAAACTTTTCAGCTGCGCGGATTAAACCTAAGGTGCCTTCCTGAATGAGATCCAGGTAACCCACGCCGCGGCCCTTATAGCGAGCTGCGATTGAGTAAACCAGTCGAAGGTTGTGCATGACCAAGCGGTCCCGAGCCTCGGTGTATCGTCTCAGCTCTTTTTTGATAGCCGTCATGGTCTCTGGCTCCAGCGCAAAGGAGGGAGCTGGCGATGTCCAATGGCGCTGCCAGTGCCCGACCGCGTCGGCCACCGTATCAGCAAACTGACCGCCAGCACGGCGCAGTATGGCAACCGCAATACCCACAGTAAGGCTGGCTGGTAACTCCAAGGCATCGATGCGCGCTCGTCGAGCTGACGCAGTTTTGAGCGTTGGTAGTTTTTGCGCTGCGGCTTTTGCTTTTGCCGCGTGACTGCCATCTTTGAACAGCGCGGCAAGCTCTCGCCTCAGCACAAAGTGCAACTCTCGGTTGGGAAATCTGGCGATCATTGGCGGGTTGTCGATGCACTGATCCGCAAGTTGCGCGAGGTAATCGCTCAAAACGGTGTTCTCAGCAATCAATCCGTGAATATTGCGCACCGCTCCCCACTTCTGAGCGTCAATCGTCTGTTCTTGCTCCGCAGTTAACAAGTCGTATCGCCGCGCCTCGGCAAACATCAGCTCAATATCTTTTTCGTCGGTGCTATCTATCATCAGATTTAGCTTCCTACTCGGGGAGTACAGGTATACGGTGAGCCGGCCCAGCTGCACAGCTAAAACTGGACAATGTCCAGCTAGGATCTGAACAAAGCTTGGACAGCGACGGGTTTTAAAGATCTGAACCAGAAATCGGGACGTAAACCATGACAAACCCAGAACAAACAAAGGCTCACAGATGAACGCACCGGCAAAGGCACCAAACCTCTTAGAACCGCGCCCGCTTTATGGCATAGGTACCGTCGCTCGACTCACAGGATTGAAGCCCGACACGCTGCGTGTCTGGGAGCGTCGCTACGGACTGGGGGCCAGCTATAAATCAGCGTCTGGACGACGGCTGTTCACCCAGTCTGATTTAGAGCACCTACAACTCATCACAGCGTTGGTAACCGATGGTGTCCGTATTGGTGAGATCGCCTCGTCTGATCGAAAGACCTTGGAGTTGCTCGTCAGTAATCGTGGCAGTCGTTTAGCAAAGTCACTGCCGGCAACGAAATCGCGGGTTGTGTTTGTGGGGGCTGAGCTCTGCCAGTGGCTTGATCGTCATCAGGGCTGTCTCAGCGGTATCAGTGCTTTCCTCAGTCGAACCTCGCTGGCGACGGCTGTAGAAGACCTCGATACGACCGAGCCCGCGGATATGCTCGTAGTTCACTGCCCATCGGTGTCCATGACCAATATCAACGCTATAGACACGCTGGCCAATCGGCTGGACGTTAAGCGCACCCTGGTGCTTTACCAACTGAGTAACAGTCGGTGGATTGAGGAGATTGAGCGTCGAGGTATGAGCGCGCTTGAGTACCCGCCGGAGTCAGCACGATTAGCATTTGAGCTGGGTCGAGTAGCGATTGATCACGAAGCAAAGCGTGGTGAAATCAATCTGGGTGAGCTGATTCAGGCGAAGCCCCGCATGTATGATGACGCAACACTCACAGCTGCGACTCAACTCAAAAGTCTTCTGGACTGCGAGTGCCCGAAGCACATTTCGGACCTGATAAAGGCGCTAGCCGAGTTTGAGACCTATTCGACGGCATGTAGCGTTGAAAACTGGCATGAGGCAGCGGTGCACTCCTGTATCTATGCATACACCGCTCAGGCGCGCTATCTCATGGAGAAAGCGTTGCAAGCTGCTCTAGAAGGACGGGGCGAGGAATTGTCTAAGCTCATGTGACCTTAGACATCGCTCCTAGAATAACGTCTGCCCCACAATCACGACGATGATTAACGGGCAGACGGTCTGCGCATAAACCGGCCAAATACGCATGAACAGTGTGAACTGCTCCGAAGGCTCGTTTTTGGCCAGTTCGCTCAATAAGCTGTTACGGTTCCACACCCAGCCCGCGTAAATACACAATCCCAAGCCCAAGAGCGGTTGCGCGATTTCCGTACTTGCTGTGACCACAAGCCCGAATAGAGCGCCGAAGTTCATAATGATCACGGCACTCATCACAGTAATAATCATCGATGCCACCAAACTTGCCTGCATCCGGCTCCATTGGAACCGTTCTACTAAGAACGAGACAGGAACTTCCAGCATCGAAATCGACGAGGTCAGAGCAGCAATACTCATCAGACCGAAAAAGGCTGTTGCCAACACCATCCCGGTAGCCTCCATCCCCGCAAACAACTGAACTAATACGTCAAAGATGAGGGTAGGTCCGGAGATCAGTTCGCCCTGCGCGCCGAAAATCTCGACGCCTTGCGCGGCTGCCACGTACATTGCAGGTAGAATTAAGAAGCCTGCTAAGACTGCGATGCCAACATCGACCAGTGCAACCTGGACTCCCAGTGATGGTAGATGCTCGTTGTCCGCAACGTAGGACCCATAGACGAGCATAGTGCCGACACCGAGTGATAGCGAGAAAAAAGCTGCACCCATCGCATCGGTAAGAATATTGGCGGACATCAACTCACTGACATCGGGCACCAGATATTCTCTAAATCCTGCACCGGCACCATCTAAAGTCGCTACGTAGGCAACGAGAGCTAGCAACGTCAGAATAAGCATGGGCATCAGTCGCTTAGACCAGCGCTCGATGCCCGCTTCAACACCGCCTGCAACGACCAGCATGGTTAGGATTACAAAGCCAAACATCAAGCCTAGGTTTCGCATCAGCCCATCGGTCCGCAGCCAGTCGGCGGCACCCTGACTGCCGATGGCTTCGAGGGGGAAGGCCAGGCCAAATCCCATCATCCAGCCGGCGATAATCGCGTAGAAGCTTAAAATAAGGCTGGCGGTGAAAATACCGGTGACACCAATCAGCATACCGATACCGCGCTGCGTACCATTGCTGGACACCTTGGCTAGCGCAGTAATCATGTTGCCATGGGCGTGTCGACCGAGTGTGAGTTCGGCCATGAGAACGGGGTAGGCGAGGAGAAAAGCCAGTGCCAAATAGACCAGAACAAAGGCGGCACCGCCGTTGCCCGCCATCGTGGTTGGGAAGTTCCAGATGTTACCCAAGCCAACAGCAGAGCCCGCTGCCGCCATAATAAAACCGAGTCGGGAACCGAATTCACCTCTAGATGCAGCCATTTCTTTCCACTTATTGCCGAACTATTTATTAATGCAACTGTAACATTGAGGACACGGCTTCCACCAAGCCTTTGTCGTGATATAGTCGCACGCCTTCGCGACCTCGCCCGGGTGGTGAAATTGGTAGACACAGGGGACTTAAAATCCCCCGCTCATTGCGAGCGTGCCGGTTCAAGTCCGGCCCCGGGCACCAGTTAAATCAATGGTATTTATCATTAGTGTAAACAAGCTCCGTCATCAGGCGCTTCGAGCGTCTGCTAGTTATTCGCCGAATTTTGGTGGGACATACTTTAGGGAGTGATGCCTACGATACATTGTTAGTTGACATTAGCTTAGCTACGTCAGTTAACCTGCGCTTTGTTTAGCTAGTGTGTGTCGGAGCGTATATGAAGCGGTTACTTTCAGGAGTTTTGGCTTGGTGGGCTTTCCTACATTTGATTTGGATGGCATCAACCTTTGCGCTGTTTGGCGTGCTCGTCATATCCGACGACAATCCGCTGCAAGCTATCTTTGAGTGGCTTTACGATGCCTACGCTTTTGGTGTTTTTCAAATGCGAGGCTGGATAATACTCGGCTTCGCCCCGAGCTGCTGGTTAGTTAACTATATATTCACTGGAAGCTTTCGATTTTTACCCTGGAAGTCCACTAACTGACTCTCCGATGAGGTGTTTCATTCAAGGGGCGCGGATCTAAACAGCTCTCTGTAAAATGAGCTGCGGGCAGAGTGTGCGAAGCTTCACGTAATCTATTATGAAATTTTGTAGCGTCGTAAGAGTATTGGTGTTGGCTATATCTCTTTTCACGAAGAGCTGGGGCGTTTGTGCCTCAGACCCGGAGGGGTCATTAGCTAGCGGGGACGTTGATAACGTGGTTAATCTTAGTTTTGAATTACCAAGAGAAATACGTTCTTACTCGCAAATTCAAGGCGAGATTCTCTCGCCCGCTCAACTTCAGTGGTCTGATTTGAGGAAAGGTTGCGACCCACAAGAGTTACAAGGAATATTAGAGCGTGGCACCAGTCGAGAATTTATTGCGACAGAATGGCTAAGGAAAAACGCGTTGCAGTGCTCTAAAAGAGATCTGATCTACGTAGCAAATAACGTTCAAAATTGGAGCGAGTTTGCAATGTATGATGCTATTCGCTTGGCATACCACTACGCCCACCAAATTTAGGAGTTAGAATAGGTTGATTGTTGCAACAGGGCTTTCCTCAACGATTCAAGGTAGGCCTTTTTTTTAAGTCTGTTAGCTTTTTTTCTGGTTTGCGCACAAAAAACGTTGTGTTGTGGTGATAAACCAAAAAATATGGGGACCGATATCCTTCGGATAGGCCGAAAAATAGAGTGACTTAACTCAGTCTACCTGATGTTTGGTGCCCGTCACCCAACGCCCTTTTTATAATGCCCTTTACGAACTTTTGAGACCAGGGCTCAACTGCGAAAATGCTTGGTACGCTGCATCACCATCGATCGATAAGGCGTTGGTCGAACCGCGGAGCTCAAAGGCTTCACTTGAGGGAACATCAGCAATGGCTTCGGCCAATCCCAAGATACCGCCGCGCCGCATTATAGGGGTAGAACCGCTCTTACTAATTGCTACCTCTCCATAGGTGATCACTATTCCCCTGCCAGTTTTTGAGATGTCAGTCAGGGTTCCTTTATCTAATACGTAAACCGAGTTCAATGCTCTGTTACCCTCAAGGGCCTGAAGCGCGAGTGCTCCAGGAGAATTTGGCTAAAGGTTAAACTCGGCCTGTCTCGTAGAGTTTTCGATTATCTCTTTCACAAAATTCTTTTGAAGCAGCTGCAAAGCGAGTGCATCAAAAGCGCTTTTGAGTTTGGGAGTTGCGTTGTCAATCTCACTGACCAACATACTTGCTGGTATCTCAATGCACTTAGAGTCCTTAACAGCTTTTGCTGTTGCCATGCGGTGCTTAGTCCCAAGCACTGCTTGCTCACCGAAGGATGCACCGTTAGATAAGCTTGCAACCAATGTCGCCCCCCCTGAGACGTAGATGCCCATTTCACCCTCAAGAATCACGAATAATGAGCTCGCTCGGTCTCCCTGCTCAAACAAAGTAGCCCCAGCAGGAATAGTTAATTCATTTAGTTTTGGGTTAGTGGCGGGTGTTACTGAGGTAATGCTTGACACAAGAAATCCTTTTTGAATGTTCGGCGGACACCAAAAATTTTGGCTGCTACGCTAACTGCAAGGGAACTTCAACAAGTCACCAAGGAAAGCACGACAAGGCATTGATGCAAGCTTTTTTGTCTCGAAATAAAGAGCAGCATTTGTTTTTAGTGACACAACCCACTCATCATTCTCAACCAGTTAAAACTGCTCGAGTTAAAACTTTGCCGCGTACCACTGTATGTCACTAGAGAAACATTAAATCTATGGGTGACGAGAGTTAATAAGTAAGGCATGATTCGCCCGAGGTGTCCACGGTACTTGACTTTGTGTACTAGATTGTCACCTTTGTTCGCATGCATCATAAAATTGTAAAAAACAAAAGATAGTTTCAGGCAAACGGCTGTTTAGGGGTCAGCTTTTATGGACAGAAAAAGAAAATTTGTTGGTGTAATTCTCGGTATGGCGGTAGCAATGATGGTTCTAGTATCACCATCTTCGTGGGCACAGCGGTTTGTGACGGGTACGTCTCCTTCGGGTACAGAAGTCAAGGTCAGTATTCAACGCACGCCCCCTCTGGAATATCCACGCAGAGCTGAGCGCATGAACGTTGAAGGCTTCGTAAAGGTTGGATTTGACATCTCAGAGAGTGGCAAGCCCTTGAATATTATTGTTGAAGAAAGCCAGCCCAAACGCATGTTTGACAAATCTGCTACCAAGTTGATTAAAGGGATGCGGTTTGACGCTCCAGAGTACAATGGCGAGGCGATGGAAGTGACCGGCGTGTCAATGACTATAAAATTTGACCTGTGATGTGTCCCCAGATACGCATATGCACAAAAGAAATCCTATAAGGAGACGAGCTGGTGACAATTAAAGCGCGCCTACTCTTAATAGTGGTTGGCGGTATTTTCCTACTTTTCGGGGCAAGTTTTTACTCAAACCAACAGTTAAAAGAGGCAAATGCCGGGTATAACGCAGACGCGTCCCTGACCTCATACACGTCGGCCTGGTTTGGAAGTCTTGATGGCAGTTATGTTAATAATCTTGAAGTTTACGACCCTACTGACGGTTCCTTCGCGAATATTGATTACTGGGACTTCGAAAAAGACCCTTACACGGGTGAAGACACGAATCCCTTGCACGCAGCATTTCGGATCGGTAATGCGCAGTCGGTCAGCAACTTTTTGGATGAAGTGTTCCTCGATGCAATTGACAACGAAACCATTACTTTCGTAACCGCTTACGGAGTGAATGGGCAGCGTTACTACTGCAACTCAAGCCTATATCTGGTGGGGGTAGATCCGTGCTCAGAGGACGCAAGTCCGGATTACATGGATGAATTTGACGAGTTAATTTCCGCCGTAGGACGAGGTTCAACGCGCAGGATTTCTTTGATTGCAGACGCTTCGGGGGAGCTTCCGGTATCTGTAAATGACACGATGGTTTTTGGCCTTGCAATGCCGGCAGACGACGCATCTGGGGAGTCACAAGACGCATCTGGGGAGTCACAAACTGTGGGTGTGATCATCCTTGGCGCTAACATCGTCGATGGACTCGAAATGTTTGCAGAAAACTTCGAGGTTGAGACAGCCATTGCGCTACAGGACGATGTGATCACGGTTTATGACTATTACGAAGAAGAACTGCCTGAGGGCTTGGGTGGATTAATAGAATCTGATCTCAGCGCATCTCGGGACGAGGGATATACCTACAGTACCATTGTGCCCGAGTTGAAACACAGAGTTACCTCAATACCATTTAGCCGTGAGACAAGAGCAAGCGAGGTTCGGCTACTGATATTTGACAATCAGACGGAACTGATCGAGGCCCTTGAACAGTCCAGTTTTCAAAATCAGCTTTCGTTTGCTCTAGTTGGTGGGGCGATTCTGTTGGTGGTTTTTTTCATAACGACAGTTTCGTTCAATCGAATCAATAGCTCGATCTTGGCGCTAGAGAAAATTGAAAGGGGAGAGCTAGAAAAAACTGACGAGAACAACTATAAACTATTCACCTCTGATAATGACGAGGTGAGCAGGCTGCAGCGGTCGATAGAAGAGTATCGAGAGCATCGAATCGAGGCTGAGGATCAAAGACAGGAGCGCGCTCGACGCCGAGATGAGCGCGATAGCATCATGTTTGAGAAGATGTCAGTGTTGTCGCAGCAGCTTGAAGGTAATGCACGAGATATGCTCGTCCAAGAGATAATGGACATGAGAGACAAGCTGTCATCTGGCAACGACGAAGATAAAGAACAGGCGTCGATTGAAATGATGTCGAGAGCATTTTCAAAAATGTCTGAGGAAGTTTCTACATTGATCGACGCTAGAACTCAGGAACTCGTCGTGGCGCGTGACGAAATAAGTAGTTCGATTCGCTACGCAGCAAAGCTTCAGAAAACCCTCCTACCAAAGTCATTTCCTGGTGATATTGATATAGAGGTCGAGTGGAGGCCCCGTGACTTAGTCGGCGGGGATATTTATTTCATCAAAGACTTTCCTGACAAAGTCTACATCGCTGTTGTTGATTGCACGGGTCATGGTGTGCCGGGCGCTTTTCTTTCAATCATAGCTCGGAGCCACCTGGATAAAGCTATTCGCGAGGACGGGGATCAAACAGCGGGAGAGTATCTATCTGAAGTAAATGCGCTTCTCCGTGCAACGCTAAGCAGGGCAGACCAGAGCAATACAAGTGAAGAAGGCTTCGATGGAGGAGTTTGTATTTACAGACGAGAATACAGATCTCTTGAGTTTGCTGGAGCAAAAGCTTCGTTGTTTAACGTGGATGGTCAAGAGGCCAGCGAAGTCGGAGGTGACAGGAAGTCAGTAGGTTCGAGTCGAATTCCAGATGGGTTCCAATACTCTACGCATTATGTTTCGAGCCCGAGCGGTGCTTTTGTGATGCTCACAGATGGGATTACCGATGTAATGAGTCCCGACGAAAGGCCTGTGGCCTTCGGAAGACGTAGGGTTCTCCGAATACTGAGAGATTCAAAGAATGCAACACCGAGTAATATTGTAAAAGAAATCATTTCTAGTGTTGATTTATATCGAGGTAATGCGCCTTTGCGGGATGATTTAACGTTACTCGCCTTCTCCCTGGAAGACCCGACACCAGCGACTGAAAACATAGCGATTAGTGGAGAATCGAAAGGATGAGGTTTGAAAAAACGCAACGAACGCCCCTAGTGGAAATGAGTAACTCTCACTGCCTTATTGTTGGAGAATGCTATCCGGAAAATATTTCGGAGTGGTCGCAACCCGTATTGGCAGCGCTCGAGGATTGTGTTGGAGATGGAACACAAGGCTCATTTGATGTTGATATCGAGCTCTATTACTTCAACAGCTCGTCTGCAAAGTTCCTTTTTGATTTCTTTGAATTTCTTGACGAGAAAGCGGATGAGGGGATCAGTATTGTCATCAAGTGGCGCTACAGGGTAGAGGACGATACGATGCAAGAGGCTGGCGAGGATTTCGAGGAAGACATCGAGAACTGTACCTATCACCTAGTGGAGGCGGAGCCTGCAGACGCATAAACCAGGGTAACAATTCATCCTGATTAACCATTTAATTCGTCGGAAGAGGCGGTAGGCAATAAACATGACAAATCTTGATACTGTGGGTCTTCATGAATTTATGCAGCAGCGGAAGACGCTGTTTTGTTACTCGGGTCCGCTGACGGAAGAGTTATTAACTACAATCTCCAATCCAGTCAGGCATCAACTCACTGAGAACGAAACTCCTGAGGCCGTTGCTAATCGAGTTTTTGGTGTCTTTATTGAACAGGCGCAAAACATCATTCGATATTCCTCGCAGAAAACTAGCGCCGCAGGTGACAGTGTTGGAACTATCGCTATTAGTTATATAGATGATACATTTTTGATTGAGGCGGTGAATCAGATCTCTTCTACTCAAAAAAGTGCACTCGAAAAGACTTTGCTCGAACTCAGTCTTAAAGATCAAAAGGATCTGCGTAGGCTATATCGCCAGAGGTTAAAGGATGGACCTCCGGAGGACTCAAAGGGTGCCGGCCTCGGTTTTATAGAAATGGCTCGCCGAGTAAAGCGCTTTGAGTTTGATTTTAATGATTCAGAAGATAATCCAATGTTCGTTTACAGAGGTTGGGTAGAATAGCTTTGATTTAGAGTCGCAGTGGAATTATTGCGTTCCAGTCCTTAGCCTTTTTTAAGTTCCTCGAGTAGGTATTCGGCGCTCAGCCGTGTTGCTTCTATTTGGTCGTCTGTCATGGACTCTAAATTCATGGTAAACGACCTGCCACCCAGTTTTAAGTTCACAGATCTTGAATCGATAGCACGAATTACCCGACGTGCTCTGTACTCGCCAATTCCTTTTAAGTGTATTGGTGCGAGTTCAACTGCCTCGATGTCTTCTTTTACCAGGTTGTAGGTATCCTCAGAAATTAAGATTGATCCATTTTCTGCAGCAGACTCTAGGCGAGATGCTCTATTTACCGCCGCACCAATTGCTGTATAGTCAAGCCTTGATTCACATCCAAAGTTTCCCACAGTCGCAAAGCCTGTATCTATGCCTATACGCATTTGCAATTGATCCTTTAGACCATACTTTATCCACTGATCAGAGAGATTATCCAGCTCATGGATCATCTCCAAGGCCATTCGAATACATTTAGTGGCGTCTTCTTTTATGCCATCAGACTCTGGGTCGCCAAAGAAGAGCATAATTCCATCTCCGATATATTTGTCGATGGTTGCACCATATTTAAGCGCTATATTCGTCATAGTCTCGAGGTATAGATTTAATAAATCGGTAACATCTTCCGACTCCATATTTTCAACAAAGTCCGTAAAGCCACAGAGATCGGAAAAGAAGACAGTCAGTTTTTTACGTTTGCTTACGCGAGCGGCCGTTTCTTGGGAACCGGAGAAAATTGAATTGTATAGCTGTGGAGAGAGAAACTTTGACAGCTGCGCCGACATTCCTTCTAGTTGGGCGTTAGTCTCTTGGGCTTCTTCCTTGAGTTCATTAAGGCGTTGCTCGTTTTTATCACTGAGTTTGATTATCTTGCGGGTCGTTCGAAGTAACTTCCCATAGTTTGATACGAGCTCGGAGTAATCATTCGCTGACGGTGAACCAGTTGAACTTAATTCCTTGGATTGCTCTAAAATCTTGGTTTCTTGGATAAAGATATCATTTGACATTACTAGGTTTCTCCGTCCTGAGCTTATCGGCTTCGCTATGGGCTCGCTAATGGTTTCCCTCTACATTTATATCACTCACTAAGCCGCCAAATTCTATGGACATCTGAGAGTTACTCGCCGCATCTCCGAGTAGTCATTGATTTAGTCTTAATTTTAAGTCAGCAATGTTTTGTTGCTTTTGTTGCTCATATAATTGGTACCCAACATCACTTTGCCAAGAGTGACGTTGCATCAAGCCTAGCGATATTGGTAGGAAATCGCAGAAGGCTATCCCAGCCTCGCTGGCAACGGCTTTAGTTTGCTCCCAAAAGCACTCCCTGCCTAAATTAGACAGATCAGCATCCAAAAGATACGGCGAAAGTTCTGTATTACTGATTTGTGCGCAATCATTCATCAACAGCGTGGTATCGAGAATCATATGTTTAACAATCTTGACTTCATGCTTGGTGTACCCACCTGTAGTGATCATCGCCTCCGCAGCAAGCTCAGCACCAATTGGCTCATTGAGTGCGTTCTGACGCAGGAATCCAGCATCATGATAGATAGCAGCCACGACAAGTAGCTCTCTCTCCCTTTCTGAAAGTTGTGCCAAGTCTGCGAGGCACAGTGCTTGCTCTAACACGTCTAATGTGTGCCCAACGTTATGATAGTCGAGCGCGGAAGGAAGTTCCTCTTTGAGGGTAGCGAGAATACTTATCATAGGGCCAGGTAATGCCTGAAGCTCGAGTCGTAACCTAGCACCACAACCTTCAATGACCTGTTTCGATATAATGTCCATTAAACGCTACGCTAATAATCCTTCTAATAAGAAGCAGTCAAGTTGATGTCAGCCATAGCTCTTGCCTTTGACTGCCCGGCTGATTGGACTTCATTTCTCCGATTGGAGGCCTCAGCACCTATTGGCCGCTTGTGGATAAAAGGGCCTGTAATGAGCGCCTCAACTTAGGGTGGTCTGGACTAATGTTGGCTTTAAAGCGCCTATGGATTTCACCGTCCGCCGCTACCAGATACTTATTAAAGTTCCAGGTGGGGTAACCTGTTGCATCCCCTAGAGCCCGAAATACTTGGTTGGCGTTCTTACCCCGCACAGACGTAGTCGCCATTACGGGGAAGGTTACATTATATTTGTCGTAACAAACTGTAGCCGCATCATCCTCGTCATCCTCCTCCTGGAAAAAATCATCACTGGAGAAACCTATCACAGCCAAATCGTCGTCTTTATATCTCTGATGAAGCCTTTCCAGTTCAGTAAACTGATGAGCATATCCACAGTTACTGGCTGTATTCACAATTAGGAGTGTCTTACCCGAATAAGCTTCACAGAAATTAACTTGGTCCCTACTACCCAGCTTTCTCATTTCAACATCGAGGAACTCTGGACATGCAACTGTCCTCACAGGAAAAATTACCAAATAAAATAACAGTCCTGCAATAGTATATCTCTTCATAGCGGCGCTCCAAGGCTAGATCAAAGGGGTGTTAGGTGGCGTACAAACGTGACCGTAATGTGAAAAGCACATGAATACCCCCATCTCGGTGTAGACTAATGAACAAGAGTTCATATTTCAAATCATTGAAGGTAGAAATGATCTATGAGTGGCAATTAATAGCTTGGTACGTTTCATGTGCAGTACACTTCTTCTTAGTGTCTAACAATCTTTCTAGGACAAATTAGTCCACAGCTGATGAAGCTTCACAGGTTTTCCAGTGCTTAGTGGCAATTCAGACACCTTTTTCAAATTGGCATTTTATGTATCTGAGCAGAACCAATTGTGATAGCTGAGGCTTTCTGGATGACAAATAGGTGACACAGCGGTCGCATTTCAACGCATCTCACAACATCCAAATCATACAAGTATTGAGATATTTCCAGTGTTTGAGCGCGTTGAGGTGAGATGGGGAAGGGTGGTCACAGGCTCAAAATCCCCCGCTCATTGCGAGCGTGCCGGTACAAGTCCGGCCCCCGGCACCAATCAAACTCTGTACTGATTTCAAGTAGATGTTTCAGGGAGCGTTGTTATTCGAACTGCCAGCCAAGGCCTTCCTGTACTTCTCGCAACAACTCCGTCGCACTCTGCCCCGACTCCTTCAACCATTGATCTCCACGCTGGATTGATTCCTGATAGCCCATATTGGGGTGGCCGGCATCCCGAATTGCGTGGATTAGCTGTAAGGTTTTAAAACCGTCGAACCATGTGACTAGATGCAGACGGCGTTGATCTGGAGTGGCTCCCGCTTTACGGATATGCGTAATGGCGTCTTGGTAGTGCCATTGTTCCAACTTTTCACCAATCGGCTTTGCGAGCGCTGATCCGACTTCTGTCTCTAGATCGCTGGCAAAACCATTGGTCTCCGAGCTGATCCAGCGCTCAAAGAGTTGATGGACTTGGTTCAGAACCTCGAAGCAGCGTGTGTCATAAAAAATAGGCTCATTTATCGGTGCCGCGCTTTCTGTTAGCTTTTGAACGGCTGGTCCCGTACCAAAGGGAACGCGTGATGAGGTGCGAGTCTCTATGGTTACCATGAGGCCCGTAGCTCGGTGCACAGGCGCAACCTTGGCGAGTTTGTTGAGGATGTAGAAATCTTCCGCAGCGCTCCGCAATGGCATGCCACGAACAGCCGCATAGGCCTCTGCATTAAAAGCGCATGCACTGCCCAGTGTGTGGAATGCATAAGAAGAATTTATCGCCATTAGCTGCAGTACGTAGTGGTGCAGTCGTAATTCGTAGAGGAGGGTGGCTTCTGATAGCTGCTGGTCATCAGTGGGAAGGTGAGTAAACGGTAGTGTTACAGCGCTCGCAGCGCTGGGCCATGCTTGATCAAACAGTACATCAGACCAGCAGGCATCGGCATCGCCCGAGCAAATCCACTGCGAATCAACCTGGCCTTCAGTAATTAAGTGCAAGGCTAAGTCGCATCCAATTCGCCTCGCACGACCCACCCCTTGCTTGACCGGTGTTGGGCCTTCTAGGGTATCCGTATCGATTAGCAGAAGCGACACGTTGGCATTGACCTCAAAAAGATCGTAGCCCGACCTCAGTTTGGACCTCGAGAAGCTCCTCAGATGATTCCGCACTCGGTCGTTGCAAGTCTTTACTGCCGTTGGTGGGCGATTCAGCACCAGTATCAACAATAGCGACGTTTTTGTAAGCGCCTGTCTGTAGCGTTCTATGAAGTCAGGGGATTCATCTAAACAAGGAACTACTAAGACGTGATCCCATTGCCCCTCAATAGACGGAACAGTGCCGGGGATGATCGCGTATTGGTCGAGGTATTTTGAAATAGTGGCGGATGTCGCCATCGTTAGTGCAACGCGGCCCTTATCGGAAGCCGTTGCATACAGTCTGACTCGGCGCTTAACAGTTCCTGCCAACGCTCAGTAACCAGTGGCTCTGAAAAATACTCGGATGCTAAGTCGAGAAACAACTCGAAATGTCTGGCTTCTGAGCGAGCCAGCGAACGATAAAAGTTCTTTATTTTGCCTTCGGCCAATGCATCGGCCACAAGGCCAATGCGCTCGGCACCACGAGCCTCGATTACCGCGCCGGTTAGCAGCCGATCGAGAAAGTATACGTCGGTACCCTGGCGGATCCAGCTCCGGATTTCGTTGACGTAAGGGTCTTTTTCATCCGCCGCCAGCTGTAGGTTTCGGCCCTGAATGATCTTGATCACCTCCCGAAAATGCACCATCTCCTCAACCGCGAGTTCGGACATCTCGGTGACCAAGCGAGGACGATCAGGGTAGTGCGACAGCATCGACAGCGCCATGCCGGCCGCTTTTTTTTCGGCAGCGGCGTGATCGAGCAGAAAACGATCAAAATCAGCCAGGACACAGGATAGCCAATCGCTGGGAGAGGGGAGTTGTAGAGGGGATTCAGACATCATAGTTAGCTATTGGGTTTTCGCCGATGTTATCGCAAATCTTTAATACACCACAGTCAATAGACGATGATGAACAGTGAATAAATGTGGATTAGAGCCTAACTGAGTACGCACCGACTCAATGAAATACGACGACTAACCAAACGCGGGGTCAGACTAGTCCGCAGACCTTGTCGCCGAGATGGCTGGCGGACGTCCATTTACCACCAAATACCGAGATAAGTTTGCCACGTTGTTCGATCACGGAATCACGGCTCGCCTTACTCATATTCTTAGGGTGTTCGGACTTGTGTTTATAAATCGGGCGCACACCTGCAAATCGTGAGTGAACTTTGAGAGGTCCTACTCGGGGAGACAACTGACCAGAAGCAATCGTGAGTAGGTAGTCTTCTTCTTCCTGAGAACACTCAATTGGTTGCTCGATATCGATCATGGCCTCGGTTGTTCCCAGAAGAGTTTCATCACTAAATGGGATGGCAAAAATAATTCTTTGGTCCGCGTTGCTTTGAAAAACCAATGGATTCTCCAAAACCAAGTCGAGCATGAGATGTGAGCCCTGAACGTAGGCTATCTCATAGTTTGAGGTCAGATTTGAGGCATTGAGTACTTGGGAAGCCCACGGGCCCGCAGCATTGACAATGGTATCGAATGCTTCTGATTCGCCAGATTCCAACTCGATATTGCCGGACTCAGTTACCGCTCTTACCTGGGTTTGAGTCTTAATCGATACGCCTAATTGCTGAGCCTCCGTGAGTAGGTCAGATGCGACGCCCTGATCGTCCATCACGACATCGCAATAACTTACAGCACCTTTCAGACCATCGGGGTTCAGAGCAGGATTCAGCTCGAGTGCTTCTGCCCTAGAGTGCAGGCTACTAGGTCCCACAGAGTAGCGTCCTGCTAACCATTGGTAGAGCTTTGTCCCAGCGGTGAGCAGCCATTTCCCTCGAGGGGAGTCGTCGTAGATGGGAAAGAAGAACCGCTCTACACGGGTGTATTCGGGTGATCGAGTGAGCCATTCATCGCGCTCGATTAACGCCTCGCGAACCAAGCCAAAGTGTCCGTGTTCAAGATAGCGAATACCGCCGTGGAGCATGCGAGACGAGCGGCTACTAGTTTCTGCAAATGGCTCACCGCGTTCGAAACAGGTTACTTGATGCCCGGCACGCGCACAGGCAATGGCGGTGCATATACCGTTAACACCACCACCCACGATTCCCACCTGCTTAGTCGCTGCCAAGCTTTCTCCCAAACACAGATCCTGCTCCCTACCTTGGACGTTATACACGCTTTGTGACATACCTGTGTATCAACGCTTTAACCCGGGACTACCGATGCCATGAAACTGGGTAGGGGGTGGCGCGGCTTTCTATCAACCCGGTGTCGTGTGGTTTCCTGTAAATCTGCGCTATATTGATCCCAGGCTGCCAGGTTTTCGAAACTTGCTATAAATAAAATCAATTGAAAATCAGATGGATAGACGAATGTATTTACGTGCTCTAGCTCTTTTAACCTGTGGCGCTTTGTCGGCGACTGTCTTGGCTGACGACGACAGCGTCGATTACAGCGGATTCAAATGGCGCAACATTGGACCGGCCTTCATGTCGGGCCGAATCGCCGATATCGATTGGGATCCCACTGACAACAGTGTTTGGTATGTCGGGGTCGGATCTGGTGGTGTCTGGAAGACAGACAATGCCGGTGTTACCTGGAGTCCAATCTTCGATTCTCAGAGCGTTTACTCGATCGGAAACGTCACCGTCGACCCGTCTAACCCTCACACGGTCTGGGCCGGCACGGGGGAAGATGTGGGCGGTCGTCACGTAGGCTTTGGTGACGGTATCTATCGCTCTGATGATGGCGGTAAGACCTGGGCTAATAAGGGCCTCGAGGAGTCACAGCACATCTCCACGATTCTAGTGCACCCCAGTGACTCAAATACCGTGTGGGCGGCAGTGCATGGGCCACTGTGGAATAAGGGCGGTGAGCGCGGCCTCTTTATGACTGAAGATGGCGGGGAGACCTGGACTAAGACATTGGGTGATGATGAATGGACCGGGGTCAGCGACATTGTGATGGATCCGCGAGACCCTGATGTGCTGTATGCAGCTACTTGGCAGCACCACCGAACAGTTGCTGCCTACATGGGTGGCGGGCCTAATAGTGGACTGCACAAGTCAGTCGATGGTGGTAGAACATGGCAAACGCTCTCAAATGGCTTACCCAAGGGCAATATGGGCAAGATTGGCTTGGCCATATCGCCACAAAACCCCGATATCGTGTATGCGGCCATCGAGCTAGACCGTCGCGAGGGTGGCGTCTGGCGTAGTGATAATCGCGGAGCCAGCTGGACCAAGGGTGCTGATGCCGTCGGTGGTGGCACTGGACCACATTACTACCAGGAAATTGTCGCCAGTCCGCATCACTTCGAGCGACTCTATCTAGTAGGGCCCACCGTTCAGATTTCCCATGATGGTGGAAAGACCTTTGAGCGCATGCGTCAAACCCATATTCACGGTGATATGCACGCGATCGTCTTTCATCCCACAGACCCAAATTACATCATGATGGGTACCGATGGCGGTGTGTACGAGAGCTTTGATCAAGGCGAGAACTGGCGATATATGCAGAATCTGCCGTTAACGCAGTATTACAAACTCGCTTTGGATGATAGTGAGCCCTTCTACAACATCTACGGAGGCACGCAAGACAACAATACTCAGGGCGGCCCTTCACGAACCGATAACGCACAGGGAATCCGCAATTCGGATTGGTATGTCCTCCTGGGAGGCGACGGTCATCAGCCGGCTACAGAGCCCGGCAACCCCAATGTAATCTACGCCCAGTCGCAGCAGGGCAACATTCAGCGGATCGATAAAGAGACTGGCGAGAGCGTTTACATCAAGCCGCAGCCCAAGCCAGGCGATCCCGCCGAACGATTTAACTGGGACTCTCCCATCTTGGTTAGCCCGCACAAGCCATCGCGTATTTATTTCGCATCGCAGCGAGTGTGGCAATCTGAAGACCGCGGAGATAGCTGGACGGCAATTTCTGGCGATTTGACACGTAATCAGGATCGATTCCAGCTACCACTGATGGATCAGACATGGGGTTGGGATGCGCCCTGGGACATGTACGCCATGTCTGACTACAACACGATCACATCGCTCGCCGAGTCGCCGCTGGTATCGGGGCTGATGTATGCGGGCACCGATGATGGACTGATTCATGTCACCGAAGATGCCGGAGCCAACTGGCGCAAAGTGGAAGTAGGCTCTTTGCCCGGTGTGCCCGACACTGCCTTCGTCAACGATATTCGTGCAGATTTACACGACGAAGACACTGTCTATGTGGCGCTGGATAATCATAAGTACGGCGATTTCAAACCCTACCTGTTGGTAAGTAGAAACCGAGGTAAGAGCTGGAAGTCAATCGCCGATGATTTGCCCGATGAGCATTTGGTGTGGCGTTTAGTACAGGATCATGTAAAACCTGGCCTCATGTTTATCGGTACTGAGTTTGGTGTATTCATGACCCAGGATGCCGGTGAGTCGTGGGATAAGCTGTCGTCGGGCATGCCCACAATATCGATTCGAGATATCCAAATTCAGCGTCGGGAAAACGACCTCGTGGCTGCGAGTTTCGGCCGTGGCTTCTTCGTGCTCGACGATTACTCTCCGCTTCGTGATGTCAGCGACGAGACTTTAGAGAAAGAAGGGCATCTATTCGGTGCTAGAACCGCCGATTGGTATTTCCCAAAGCGAGTGCTCGGCTACAGTAAAAAAGGGTCACAGGGCGATCAGCTCTACGTAGCGGATAATCCACCCTTTGGCGCCAACTTAACGTTTCACCTGAGCGAGGGTTTCAGCACTCTGAAGTCTGACCGTCAATCCGCTGAACGGGAAGCGAAGGACTCGGACGAGGCGATTAGCTTCCCGAGTTGGGACGAGATCAACGCTGAACTTCGCGAGGAGAAAGCCGATGTCATGCTGCTCATACGTGATCAGCAGGGCAACGTTGTTCGAAAAGTCGATGCGCCGGAGAGTAAAGGCTTCCATCGCGTGGCCTGGGACCTCGAGTATTCATTTAAGGGTCCTATTGAGACACCCAACAGCTGGCGTGGAACTCCGCCCACGGGTGTGATGGGGCTACCCGGCACCTACACGGCTCAAGTTGTGGTCAACGAGAGTGGTTCGCAACGCGCGCTTACTGAGCCCGTAGCGTTTGACGTTGAACGCCTCTACGAACCGCATTTGAAGGGCAGC
>NTKA01000035.1 GCA_002456975.1 Halieaceae bacterium MED-G27 | reverse complement strand
CGGGAGGTAGTGTCCACCCTGGGCCGGGCGTGCCAATGGCCACGCTATCGGGGTCGATTGCCGCTCAGGCTGTTCTCAAGCACTGATAGCTGTCGGTGGACTATCCCAGAATTGATCCATGGCATGACAAGTCGCCTCGGGCTGCTCCCAATGCGGCATCCCGAGCGTCGGATGAATCCGCTTTGATATGCAGTTAGGCTTCTTCAGCAATTCCTCCAGGCGCTCAAAACCGATATTGGGATCACGGTCATACAAGACAAGCATGGGTAGATCGAGCTTATCGAATAACACCTTGCAGGCATTGGGCGTGAACAAACCCATGGTCAAAAAGGTCAACGGCCCCCGATGGGCATCATTTTCCCGAGTAGTAGCTACCGCGTAGTCAACAAGCGGTGCCGGCACCTTACCGACAAAGTTCATTGCAAAGAAATACCGGATACTTGGGCGCGTGCGCAGTAGTGAAAATAGCCCTTTGCCTATACCCGCGAAGTTCAAAAACGAGCGGACACGCGCCTGCTTGTCAGGACCGGGGGGCAACCGATCACCCAGCCCAGTGGGTGATATCAAAGTAAGGCTTGCAATCGATAAGCCGCACTCCAACACCGCTCGGGCAACAAACTCGCCCGTTAACGACAGCGCGACAACATCAGGAGCCTCACCCGGTAACGCATGACAGAACTCCGCAATAGATTCTGCAAAAATGTCGGCATCGAGCGCCTCTATCGAGCGTTGCGACTGGCCAAACCCCGGTAAATCAAGTGAGTAGACGGGACGCTTACCACGGTAATGCTCAAACAATGGCTGCATTTCCATAGAGCTTGGCGCCGCATTGATGCTGTGAAGCAGCACTAGCGGTCGTCCCTTAACGGATGTATCAGAGTAAAAGCTGACACGATAACCCCGTCCTGTAGTCATCGTCTGCAGATCGGTATCAATAGCTTTGTCTAGGCTCATTTCTGACTGTATTCCTTGAAAATCAATAGGGCTATACGCCAAAAGTTACGAGCGGACTATAGTCAATGCAAAAATTTCCACAAAACTTTACAGTTTTTATGGTTAAATTAATGGACACATAACAATGGTGGTTTAAATCACTAGATAGAGCCGGCCAAACAAGGGGGCTCTGGGGGACTGGCAATGACTGTGGCGTATCCCTTTACGGCGATCGTTGGACAAGACGATATGAAGCTTGCCCTGTCGATTGCCGCTGTCGATCCCGGTATCGGCGGTGTACTGGTATTCGGCGAGCGAGGTACTGGTAAGTCCACGACTATCCGTGCGCTGGCCAACTTATTGCCCAAGATTGAAGCCGTTAAAGGCTGCGCGTATCACTGCGACCCTGCATCGACTGCCAAACAACTATGCAGCAGCTGCGCATCGAGCAAAGCAGAGCAGAAAATCATCAAGCTACCGATACCGGTTGTCGATTTACCGCTGGGCGCCACTGAAGACCGCGTACTGGGATCACTCGATATCGAGAAAGCCATACACAACGGCGAGAAAGCATTCCAACCAGGTCTGCTCGCCGCCGCTAATCGAGGATTTCTGTATATCGACGAAGTCAATCTGCTCGAGGATCACATAGTCGACGCCCTACTCGATGTCGCCGCCTCCGGTGTCAATGTCGTTGAGCGCGAGGGGTTGAGCGTGCGACACCCGGCTCGCTTTGTTCTGGTGGGCAGCGGCAATCCCGAGGAGGGCGAGTTGCGCCCCCAATTGCTGGACCGATTTGGACTGTCTCTGGATGTCAGAACACCCAAGGACATCCCAACTCGAGTCGAAATCATTAAGTTACGGGACGCGTTTGATCAAAACCCTGATAGCTTCACAAAACGCTTCGCCCGCAAAGAAGGCGCGTTACGGCGCAAAATAGATTGCGCGAGAGACGCCCTCGAATCAGTCGAAGTACCCGGTGTAGTCCTCGAAAAAAGCGCTCAACTTTGCCTGTCATTAGGCACAGATGGACTGCGAGGTGAGCTCACGCTGATTAGAAGCGCGCGTGCACTTGCGGCTCTGCAAGGTGCGAGCGAAGCCAATCTAGATCACCTAAGACAAGTCGCCCTCTTTGTACTGCGCCACCGATTGCGACGCGATCCCATGGACGAGTCCAGTGCCGATGCCCGAGTCGAACGAGCAATCAGCGACGCCTTCGAGTAAACCTGCCTCACTTTGGCAGGATCTCGAATACGCGGCAGCCATTCTGGCTGTAGGCGGGCATGATATCGGCGGCATCAGATTGATTGGTCAGCCAGGGCCAGTCCGAGACTACTGGCTCGAGCGCTTCGAGGACTTATCGGGTAAGCCTTGCAGGCGCGTGCCGTCAAATACCGCTGCGGACCGACTGCTCGGCGGATTAGATATCCCAGAGACCATCAAGGCGGGGGCTCCTGTGTTATCAAAGGGCGTACTCGCGGAGTGTCATGATCGAACAGTCCTCCTTACTATGGCGGAACGACTCCCGCAGGAGCACTTAGGTATATGGTGCACGACACTTGATCAGAAGCGAGTCACAACTGCTCGGGATGGGATCACACAGCGATCCGATACCCACTTTGCCGTTATTGCACTGGACGAGGGTATCGATGATGAGGCCACTCCAGCCGCACTCAACGACAGACTGGGTCTCACCATTGATATCAGCCCCCTGAGTATAAGAGATGTGGGCGACAGCGAATTCACCTCACGAGACATCAATACCGCAATAGCGCAAGCTCCCAATATTCCACTGACCGACAGGCAATATGAAGCCATTGCATTGCTAGCCGACCGACTCGGCATCAACTCACCCCGAAAAATGTTGCAAGCAGCGCGAGTCGCTAAATTTATTGCTGCACTCGATGGCAAACAATGCGCTGACGACGAGTCGATACAAACCGTATTGCGACTGGTCCTGCTGCCCCATGCTACTCAGCTTCCGCAATCGATTGAGGAACCCCAGGAAGCACCCCCAGAGCCACCTGAGGCCGATGAACAAGAACGACCCGACACCGAGCAGCACGCGGATCAACACGAGGACGAGACGGAGACTCTTATCGAGAGCAGCATGGCCAATTTACCCGCTGATCTCCTTGCAGCGCTGGTGGTGCGAGCACAAAAATCGAGACAGCGGCAAACCCGTGCGGGTAAGGCAGGCGCGGTTATTCAGCACAAACAACGTGGACGGCCAGTAGGGTCTCGTCGCGGTGATGTGCGACGGGGCGAACGTATCGATATCGCAGCCACCTTACGAACAGCAGCCCCGTTCCAACGAATCCGGTCACTACATGCCAATGACGACAAAGAGATCGTGCGAATCGAGTCAGATGATGTCCGCGTCAAACGATTTCAGCACCGAAAATCGAGTGTGATGATATTTGGTGTCGATGCCTCGGGTAGTAGTGCACATCAGCGGATGAGTGAAGCGAAAGGCGCTATCGAACTGCTACTGGCTGACTGCTATACCCATCGAACAGAGGTCGCGCTGATTGCCTTCAAAGGCGATCGCGCCGAACTACTGCTTCCGCCTACAAGATCGCTGGTAAGAGCCAAGCGCGCGCTATCGCAGCTCCCCGGAGGTGGCGGCACTCCCATGGCCGCAGCGATCGAGTCCATCGAACTTCTCAGCCTTTCCATTGAGAATAGCGGGGCCACACCTAGCTATATCCTGGTGACAGACGGCGCAGCCAATGTCTCGAGGGACGGCACCAAAAGCCGGAGCGCTGGCTCCGAGGACGCCCTAACCGCGGCCAAATCACTAGCGAGGCGCTCTATTGAAGGCATTTTGGTTGATACTGCCGTACGACCGAGCCCGCGTGCTCGTGACCTCGCATCGGCCTTAGAGTCGGTTTACTTGCCCCTCCCCAATGCATCAGCACACTCGCTGAACAGCTCGATTCGAGTACTGCAAGGGCAATGACAGCAAGTCTTAGCGCCCTTGAGCATCCACCCTCATGGTGGCCCCATGTTCAATACAGCGATTTTGTGCGACACGAGTCGGGCCGTTGGCACATCCAGCGCTTAGGGTCGGGACCTATTATCCTGATGCTTCATGGCACGGGCGCATCGGGACACTCATTTGCCGGGCTTGCCGAGTTGCTAATGGATCGATTCGAGCTGGTCATCTTAGACCTTCCGGGACAAGGCTTCAGCTCACCGCTGACCGAGCGCAAAGAGCTACTATCGGCGATGGCTTCTGCCGTTGCCTCACTGTGCGATGAACTTGAGATCGAGCCCGACTACATTATTGGTCACTCCGCAGGTGCTGCAGTGGCGCTCAGAATGGTGATGGATACCCACATACAACCACGCGGAATCCTATCGATAAACGGGGCCCTACTGCCTTTTGCATGGTTTTTTGAACCCATCATGCTTAGAGCCGCGCGGCTGATGAGCCGATCTCCCCGCGTCGCTCACTTTCTTGCCAAGCGCGGACGCCGCGAAATCGACGTGCAACGGGCTTTACGCGATACGGGCTCGACGATTTCTAATCTGATGATGCAGTGCTACGGCTTATTGATAGCGGATCAGGAGCACATTGTCGGCACACTGCGCATGATGGGCGGCTGGCAATTGGGCCAGTTGAGTAAGGACCTAAACAAGGTGCGGGTGCCCGTGCACCTCATTGGCTGCTCCTTGGACACCATCGTACCGGCTACTCGAGCCCAAAAAGCCACTTATGACATTCCGATCGCTACTGCGACCACTATTTCTGATGCTGGACACCTTGTGCAAGAAGAGCGGCCCGAATGGGTGAAAGCCGAGTTTTTGAAGTTCCTCGAGCAGGTCACAGATTAGGGCTGTGCACGATGGTATTCCACTGCTAGACTGTAAATATAAATTGACGCTATAAGTGTAATATCTTATGAACACAGCGCACCCAGATTTTGACGTGATGGCGGCCAGCCGGTCACGGCATCACGCCATTGTGATCGGCAGCGGTTTTGGCGGTATGGCATCTGCTATTAGGCTCGCCGCCAAAGGTTATCGCGTCACTCTTCTCGAGAAACTCGATGCGCTGGGCGGTCGCGCATATACCTACGAACAAGATGGCTTCAAATTCGACGGTGGCCCAACCATTGTTACTGTCCCCGAACTTTTTCAGGAACTGTGGACGCTCTGTGACCGACGCCTTGAAGACGATATCGACCTCCGACTGATGAATCCGTTCTACCGCATTCGCTTCGATGATGGAAAGATCTTCGACTACACCGGCGACAAGGAAGAGAATCTGCGTCAGATTCGCGATTACAACCCGCGAGATGCCGAAGGCTACGAGCGTTATCTAAAGGCGAGCGCTGACAGGCATAAAGTAGGATTCGCACTTCTCGACAAGCCCTTCAGCACCTTCGGACAGCTACTGCGTTTCGCACCCGACCTCGTCAGACTCCGGGGCGATCAGAGTGTCTATAAGCTAGTCTCGCGATTTATTAAAGACGATTACCTGAGAATGGCTGTCAGCTTTCACCCGCTGCTCATTGGTGGTAATCCGTTCACCGCAAGCAGCCTCTACTCGCTAATCTCACACCTCGAAGTTACGGGCGGCGTATGGTCTGCGATGGGCGGGACGGGCAGAATAGTCGAGGCGATGGGCAATCTTATGAAATCCCAGGGCACTACCATCCGACTCAACGCCGAGGTGGATCAAATCACAGCAGAGTCCGGTCGGGTTACCGGGGTTAGACTGAAGAATGGCGAGCAACTAGACGCCGAACTAGTCATTTCAAACGCGGATGCAGCCTGGACCTATCGGCAGCTGTTGTCAGAGACAAAGCGGCGCAAATGGACCGACAAGAGAGTCGACAAAGCCCACTTCTCGAATGGCTTGTTCGTTTGGTACTTCGGCACCAACAAGCAATACCATGACATTCCGCATCATTCGATTGTCCTCGGCCCCCGCTATAAGGGCTTGTTGACCGATATTTTCCGCCATAAGCGCATGACGGATGATTTCAGTCTCTATCTGCATCGTCCGACCGCGACCGATCCATCAATGGCGCCCGACGGCTGCGATACATTTTATGCGCTGGTACCGGTGCCACATTTAGACTCGGGTACCGACTGGACGACATACGCCGAAATATTCAGGCAAGCCGTTGAAGCGCGTCTCGAAGCCACCATGATTCCCGAGCTAGGCAAGCACCTAGCTACCTCGCTGATGTTGACGCCCCTCGACTTCCAGAATCGACTGAATTCAGTCAAAGGTGCTGGCTTTTCATTCGAACCCCGAATTACTCAGAGCGCTTATTTTCGCCCGCACAACGAGAGCGAAGAGGTCAAAGGACTGTATCTAGTCGGCGCAGGTACACACCCGGGCGCAGGAATGCCCGCTGTATTGTCATCTGCCAAGGTGATTGACAACCTCATTCCCGCAGTCGCCTATGCTCACTGAACACTTTCTACCGACACCGGCAACCGACATGGGCAGCTGCAAACGACAGCTGTCTCACGGCTCGCGCTCGTTTTATTTCGCGTCGCATCTACTGCCATCAGTGATGCAGCAGGCCGCCTGCGGCCTGTATGCATTTTGCAGAGAGGCTGACGACTTAATCGATGAGGGCAGCGATCCTCGGGCTGCGCTCGATGAACTGCACGGGAGACTAGATCGAATTTACGAGGAGAAACCACTGTATCTGTCGACCGACCGAGTACTCACTCAAATCGTTCACAGCTATCAACTGCCGAGAGCTCTGCTAGACGCCTTACTCGAGGGTTTCGAGTGGGATGCGTCGGGCAGAAGTTATCGCGATATCGATGCAGTCTACGACTACAGCGCCCGGGTGGCCGGTGCCGTCGGGGTCATGATGTCCGTGCTAATGGGCGTTCGTGATGCGCCGACTCTAGCGCGTGCAGCCGATCTGGGTACTGCGATGCAGCTGACCAATATTGCTCGCGATGTGGGCGAAGACGCACGCCTCGGACGTATCTACCTGCCACTTGACGAGCTCGTGGCCAATGGCATTGAGCCCGAGGCCTTCCTGAGAAATCCGAGCTTCACACCAGAGCTAGGTCGAACAATTGAGCAGCTGTTACAAAGAGCCCGAGCACTTTATATTCGTGCAGATTCAGGGATTTCAGGATTACCAAGGAAGTATCAGCCAGGCATCCGAGCCGCGAGGAAGCTTTATTCTGCGATCGGTGATCAGGTGGCGATCCAAGGCTACAACTCGGTGGACAGTCGAGCGGTGGTTGGAACCAATAAAAAGCTCGGTCTTCTACTGTCTGCCATTACGCTGCGACAGCCTCGCGAACTCGCTAGCAACGAACCCGCGCTTACTCAGAATCAGTTCCTAATCGATGCTGTCGTCAATGCACCAGCGGATGCTCCAGCCGTGACTAACAACATGTTTAAGCCCAGAGCGCTTTGGATGCTAGATTTATTCGAAACGCTTCACGCCAGAGACCGGAATCCCGGGATTGCCCGACATCGCTAGTCCGTAGCGCATCTTACGAATTCTGAAGGGCAACAGCGTTTGCACCCAACGACTCTTAAACCTGTCCAGATCAAGGCTTTCGTGCATAACACTGTCGCCGGACGGGCCTCGTAAGTGGCTGCGAGTATAGAACGGTGTGTCTTCCAAGGTATTCACAACCTCCAATCCTTGGTGACTCCTAGTAGGCCGGCCCACCTGCCAAACCACCCCTTTCGGCAAATCTCGACGGGGAGCGGATGTCTCGGGCGACATACCCTCAGCTGTAGAGCCTTTTAAGGTCAAAAGGCAGGTCTCACCGTCTCTCGCATGAGCTTCGTAAACAATACGGCATTGATCATTAGCCAACGCGGCTCGCGACCAATGCCAATCGACAAAGGTTTGCTCGAGTGGCACAACGCCGGCGTTACTATCCACATAAGCGGTGCCACACCAGGCCAGCTCCGGACAATCGAGCTGAATCGTCGCTCGAGCAACCGGGGCGACCGGCCACCAGCGATGCTCCCCACCGCTGTGAAGCGAGTAACAACGATCTGTCACCGAGGGCATTTCGAGCGTCACCTTACCGCTGAGCTTTCTCCGAAAAGGCGCGGTTCGCTCATCAAGATCAACGGTAATGGTATTACCGTCCACGCTCAGTGAACTAGGTCCAATCTGGAGAGTACTAGCTGACACATTGAGATCACTCGCACGCCGCTCTGTCATCGTCCACCACTTTGACTGGGGCTGATAAAAAATAGCATTGACGCAGGAAAATTCGCGCGGATCAGCGTCACCGCGCAACCAAGCTGCGCGGTAGTAGGGAGAGAAGACGCTTCCGATGAAGAAGATCAGCGTCATGCCGTACTGCCCACAGTCACTAAAGGCATCGACGTACCACCAACGGTAACCATTAGTGCTAACAGAACGATCAAAGCCTAGTGATCCTGTGTCCGCAAGTTCCCGCTGTATGTCCATGGCTGCATAAACCGCTACTAGTCCCTTGCAGGGTGCCTAATAAGGGCGTACTGTGTCAATTATTAATGACATATAAATGTGTCAAATAAAAATAACCCTTAGCGAGGCGGGGAAGATCATGGACGAGCGAATACTAGATTGTGAGCAGTTCATCGAGGAGGCAATGGCCGAGCATGCAACGGCGCAATGCCCACCACTACTGGCACAGGCGCTAAATTACGCCGTATTCCCGGGAGGCGCCAGAGTCCGACCCCAGCTCTGCAAGGCTGTCGCCATCGCCAACAACAGCAGCGATGTCGGCTTAGCCAACGCGGCCGCTACGGCCGTAGAGCTTCTACATTGCGCATCGTTAGTTCACGATGACCTACCCTGCTTCGATGACGCCACCCAAAGACGAGGCAAGCCATCGGTGCACGCCAAATTTGGTGAACGAATTGCTGTGCTTACTGGCGATGCGCTGATAGTAGCTGCGTTTCAAACACTCGCCTCTCATGCTGTACAAGCGGTTCGCATCGAGCGAATGCCACTAGTAACCGCAATTGTTGCCCGAGGCGTTGGTGCGCCGCACGGCATTTGCGCCGGACAAGCATGGGAATGCGAACAACGAGTGGATCTAAGCCGTTACCACCGAGCAAAAACGGGCGCGCTATTTGTAGCCGCAACCTGCGCGGGTGCGGCTGCGTCAGGGGTCGATCCCGGTCCGTGGGTCAACCTCGGCGCAAGTATTGGTGAAGCCTATCAAGTCGCTGACGATCTTAAAGATGCTATCGAAGACCCAGACGTTCTGGGCAAACCCACAGGAATTGATGTCAAACTCGACCGGCCCAGCGCCGTTAGAGAACTGGGTATCGATGGCGCCGTTGCAAGACTCAAAGAATGCCTTGAATCGGGTTTAGACAGCACACCCAGTTGCGCTGGTAAAGACATGCTGCAAAAACTCGTCCGCGCGCAAGCCAGCCGATTTGTGCCAAAAAAATTAGCTCAAGCGGCTGCTTAAATGGATGGCCGACCAGCAACGCAAACAGATGCTCTCGAAGCAAAAAGGCCTCATCGTCCCCTGAATCGATGGGGAAGATTCTTGTTATGGCGTAACCGACTGCTCGGTGCGCAATGGTTCCAGCGCTGGGCAGCGCGACTTCCGATCAGCCAATCAATTGCAAGAACACGCGCAAGCGACCTGCATCACATCCTCGCGGGCTTTGTTTACTCACAAACATTAAGCGCAAGCTACAAACTGGGCCTGATCGATCTACTGAAGGATCGAGCTGCCACCTTTGATGACATCTGCCGTCACTGTAACCTCGAGCCTGACGCCGCAAGAACGTTAATCACGGCAGCCACTGCACTCGACCTCTTAGAAAAAGCCGATCAGCAACAGTGGGTGCTAGGGCAACTGGGGGCATCGGTTCACGGCAACCCAGGTATACACAGCATGCTACGGCATCATGATCTACTGTATGCAGACCTCGCCGATCCAGCACGCCTGCTGCGAGATCGGTCTGAAGCATCACTGCGCGGCTATTGGCCCTACGTCGATGGCAATAACGATGACCCGTTAGCAGCACGACGCTACAGCGAGCTAATGGCGGACTCGCAACATTTGATTGCCAACCACATTCTCGATGCAGCCCGACTATCAAAATATGACTCAATGCTTGATGTCGGTGGCGGTACGGGGACCTTTGCACGGCTAGCAGCACAGCGATACCCAGGCTTAGAGACATCGGTTTTTGATCTACCCCAAGTGGTCGCAAGCGCTAGAGGCAATACATCCGAGGAAAACCTCAAATTCTTCGGTGGCAACATGTTCGAAGATCCGATGCCAAGAAATCACGACCTCATCAGTCTCGTTAGGATCTTGCATGACCACGACGATGAGCCCGTGGCACAACTGCTGCGTCGCTGTTTTGACTCGCTCCCGTCCGGCGGAACCCTGATGATTGCTGAACCCATGGCCGGCACACGAGGCGCTATGCCAATTGGGGACAGTTATTTCAGTTTTTATCTCTGGGCCATGGGTAGCGGTCGCCCTCGCACCAAAAAAGAGCTTTCCAGCATGCTTAAAGCGGCTGGATTCGTCTCCATAAAAGAAAAACGCACCCACATACCTGCTTTAGTGCGTGTCATGACCGCAAAAAAGCCAAATGTCATTTTTTATTGACAGTTATATGTGTATTATTAAACTTACAGTAGGTAACAAAGTAATTTAGACACTTCAGGTCAGTATTTGACTTGATTAATAGGGCGACAAACCGTGCAACATAAAAAGACACCAGCGGTTGTGTTTGAAAAGCCAGGACAGCTTTCTATCCGGGAGGCAGATCTCCGCACGCCCGAGGACCACGAGTGTCTGGTCGAAGCCCATTGGTCCGGCATTAGCACAGGTACCGAGCGGCTAATGCTCACGGGTGATATGCCCCCCTTTCCAGGCCTTGGATATCCGCTTGTTCCCGGCTACGAAACCGTCGGAACCGTCATTAAACCAAGCAAAAATGGCGCAATCCCTGAAGGAACCAGGGTATTTGTGCCCGGTGGAACCGGTTTTGTTAACGAGCGAAACTTATTTGGCGGTAGCGCTAAACACATAGTCTCTGCCGAAACTCGTCTTGTCCCGCTTCCCGGAACTGGAGAGTCTGAAGCCGTCCTATTGGCACTAGCAGCCACAGCCAGACATATCTTGCGACGGCTGGAGGGATATGGACCACCTGAGCTGATCATTGGCCACGGTGTACTTGGCCAATTGCTTGCTCGACTGACCGTTGCCCTACACGGGACACGTCCTACGGTGTGGGAACGCGATCCAAATCGTCGAGGACAAGTCACACAGTACGACGTTTGTGATGTGCGAGACGACACGCGCTCTGATTATGGGGTGGTCTGTGACGTAAGCGGCTCCGCAGACGCACTCAATCAAATGATTAAACGCTGCCGCCCCCGGGCTACGGCAGTTTTGGCTGGCTTCTACATGTCGCCGCCAACCTTCGATTTCGCGCCAGCATTTATGAGAGAAGTCAATATTCTCATCAGTGCGGAGTGGAAACCCAAAGACCTAGAAGAAGCAGCAGGATTAATGGCTAACGGCAGACTCGATCTGTCAAACCTAATCTCAGAAAAGGTCGAAGCATCAAAGGCCCAAGCGGCCTATGACACCGCTTTTAACGAGAGTAGCTGCCTAAAAATGGTCATCGACTGGAGATCAATATGAACGCACCAAATAGCGCAAACGTTTACGATCCGGGCCTTGAAGCAAGCGGTGAACGAGCCGATTTACTGGCAACCTCTTCCGACAACACCGAAGGTACCCAGATTATTGCCATTTATGGCAAAGGGGGCATTGGCAAGAGTTTTACATTGGCCAATCTGAGCTACATGATGGCGCAGCAGGGTAAGAAAGTGCTGCTTATCGGCTGTGACCCCAAGAGTGATACCACGTCACTATTATTCGGTGGAAAAGCCTGCCCCACGATTATCGAAACGGCTTCTGCGAAAAAAGCAGCGGGCGAGGAAACGCGTGTTGAAGATGTCTGCTTCAAGCGTGACGGCGTTTACGCCATGGAATTGGGTGGCCCCGAGGTAGGACGAGGTTGTGGCGGTCGCGGTATCATCCACGGCTTTGAAACGCTCGAAAAGCTGGGGTTTCACGACTGGAATTTTGACTACGTCCTGCTGGATTTCCTCGGTGATGTAGTCTGCGGCGGCTTTGGCCTGCCGATCGCGCGCGATATGTGCCAAAAAGTGATTGTGGTTGCCTCAAATGACCTGCAATCACTTTATGTTGCCAACAATGTGTGCTCAGCGGTCGAATACTTCCGAAAACTCGGTGGTAATGTCGGTGTCGCCGGCATGGTGACCAACAAAGATGATGGCACCGGGCAGGCGCAAGCCTTCTGCGAGGCCGTCGGCATTCCCGAGCTCGCGTCAATCCCGGCAAATGAGGACATCCGCCGCAAGAGCGCTAGCTACGAGATTATCGGTCATCCTGATGGCACCTGGGGTCCACTATTTTCCAGCCTCGCAACGAATGTTGGCGAAGCCCCACCGCACCGCCCTACGCCAATGACCCAAGATGACCTGCTGTCGCTTTTTGACGGGGATACAGTGGGACGCGATGTGGTCTTGCAGCCCGCCACATTAGGCGATCTCTGCGACGTGGAAACCCTCAACAAACCTTCGCTCGAGGTCGTTTATGACAGCATCTGAAACCGACATTATTGAAACGTCGGGCGTCAGCTGTCATGCAGGCGCCGAGCAGCTGACAGCCTCCGCAACTGCGGCGGGCAAGTCAGAGTTGCTCGCGCAGTTTGCCGAAGACTACCCGAAAGGCCCACATGATCAGCCTCAGAGCATGTGCCCCGCCTTTGGATCGCTTCGCGTTGGACTTCGTATGCGGCGAACCGCGACGGTTCTTTCAGGGTCAGCCTGCTGTGTCTATGGACTGACATTTACCTCTCACTTTTACGGCGCAAAACGAACCGTCGGCTATGTTCCTTTCGACTCGGAATCACTAGTCACCGGTAAGTTGTTCGAGGACATCCGAGAAGCTGCGCATGATCTTGCCGACCCGGAGCAAAACGATGCGGTGGTGATTATTAATCTCTGCGTGCCGACGGCGTCGGGTGTGCCACTTGATCTGCTGCCGAAAGAGATTAATGGGGTACGAATTATTGGCATAGATGTCCCAGGCTTTGGTGTACCCACACATGCCGAGGCAAAAGATGTGCTAGCGGGCGCCATGCTCGAGTATGCGCGCTCTGAGATTCAGGCAGGGCCAGTGGCTCGGCCTGAGCAGACCGAGGCGCAGCGTGATAAGCCAACGGTGGCTTTGATTGGTGAAATGTTTCCAGTCGACGCCATCACCATCGACCGCTTACTCGATTCTCTGGGCGCAACGGCCGGCCCCGTGGTTCCCACCCGCGAATGGCGAGAGCTTTACGCGGCACTCGACTGCCAGGTAGCAGCGATGATCCATCCCTTCTATACCGCAACTGCTCGGCAGTTCGCGGCAGCCGGTCGAGCTTTAGTTGGCTCCGCTCCGGTGGGAGTTGAGGGTACGACGGCATGGCTAGAAGCGATGGGGACGCAATTAGGTGCCGATCGTGCCTCCATTGACGCTGCGATCAGCACGCAGCGAAGCGCGATTCGTGCAGCGCTCGACAACAACCCGATCGATGCCACCATTACACTGTCCGGCTACGAGGGTTCTGAGCTCTTAGTCGCGCGACTTCTGATCGAGAGTGGTGCCACGGTCCCGTATGTTGGCTCCGCATGCCCCAAGACTCCGCACTCTGCGGCCGATGCAAAATGGCTGGAAGATCAGGGAGTTACGGTAAAGTTTCGAGCATCACTCGAAGATGATTTGATAGCCATGGAAGCTTTCAAACCAGATCTGGTGATTGGGACAACACCGGTGGTACAAAAGGCGAAAGAAGCCTCTATCCCAAGTCTTTACTTCACCAACTTGATCTCCGCACGCCCCCTTATGGGTGCTGCGGGTGCCGGTTCGGTGGCACAGGTCATTAATTCGGCCCTCGAGAACCAACCGCGCATGCTCGCAATGGAGTCGTTCTTTGAAGGCGTTGGCCACGGCCAAACTAGCGGTGTTTGGACCCCTGAAATCATCGCCCGAACGGGTGCCGGGGGGATCTGCTGATGCTAGTACTTGATCACGATCGCGCTGGTGGCTACTGGGGTTCGGTATACGTCTTCACCGCCGTCAAAGGCCTTCAAGTGATTATCGATGGCCCTGTCGGGTGCGAAAACCTTCCGGTGACTTCAGTGCTCCATTACACCGACGGTCTGCCACCCCATGAACTACCCATTGTAGTGACAGGTCTCGCCGAAGAAGAGCTGGGTCAGCATGGTACTGAAGGCGCCCTGCGACGTGCGCATCATACGCTGGACGCGAAAAAGCCGAGCGTGGTGGTAACGGGCTCGATTGCCGAGATGATTGGCGGCGGCGTCACCCCTGAAGATACCAACATCAAACGGTTTCTACCGCGAACCATCGATGAAGATCAGTGGCAAAGTGCCGATCGCGCGCTGGTTTGGCTCTGGGAACAGTACGGAGCCAGCAAAAAGCATAAGGCGAAGAAAGGAGAAGCCAAGGAGCCCGTTAAGTCGGTCAACATCATTGGCCCTGCTTACGGCTACTTCAATACTTGGTCTGATCTCGCTGAAATTCAACGAATGCTCGACGGCATGGGCGTCGAGGTCAACATGGTATTCCCTTTGGGCTGCCCTCTCGAAGACATTCCGAAGCTGGACGATGCTGCCGTTAACATATGCATGTATCGAGAGTTTGGGCGAAAGCTGTGCGAGGCCCTGGACAAACCCTATCTTCAGGCACCGATCGGCCTCGACAGTACAACGAAGTTCCTCCGATCCCTAGGTGAACTCCTCGACATTGACCCCGAACCGTTCATCGAGCGCGAAAAGATGACAACGCTCAAGCCCGTCTGGGACCTTTGGCGCTCAGTAACACAGGATTTCTTCGCTACGGCTAGCTTTGGCGTCGTCGCTACCGAGACGTATACCCGCGGGCTTCGCCACTTCCTAGAGGAAGACCTGGGACTGCCCTGCGCCTTCCACTTCTCGAGACAGGCTGGTGTCAAACCTGATAATGCCGAGGTGCGACAAGCGATCCACTCGTCTGGCGCACTGCTAGTATTTGGCGGCTATAACGAGCGGATGTATGTTGCTGAAGCGGGCAACCGCAGCATGTACATTCCCGCCTCGCTACCCGGCACCATTATTCGCCGTCATACAGGCACGCCGTTTATGGGGTATGCGGGCGCTTGCTACTTGGTTCAAGAGGTCTGCAACGCCCTCTTCGATGCTCTATTCAACATTTTACCGCTGGGCACCGACCTAGATCAGGTCGTGGCAACGCCGACACGCGCCTCCCTGAAATGGCAGGACGACGCGCAAACCACGCTCGATCAAATTATTGAGCAACAGCCGATCTTGGTGCGAATTTCCGCCGCTAAACGGCTTCGCGACGCGGCAGAACAGGAAGCGCGCTCCGATGGTGCTGAGCAAGTCGAGGTGTCGCATCTGCGGCATGCCTGCGATGCGCTCCAGCTTGGGAGTGTCGCATGATGATTTCTAAAAAGAACACGGCACGGCAACAGCCGATGACGGGAGGAAAGTATGGCAATCGCTAGACGAGGAAAGGAACGCAAAACTGTATGGGAGCACCTGCAGTTTCGCTTGCTGTTCATCACGGTATTTGCCTGGTTTTTGGGGCAGGCGGTGATAAAGCGGATCAAGTTAGTGCGACAGCACGAACTGAACTGCTGGCAAGAGGCAAAACGTGCTGCAAGCAGTGTGGCGCCTTATGCGTTTATGAAAATTTAAACAGTGTGGCTCCGGATTCTTGCAATCCGGATGTGGTTAACGAGGCTCTCTCCACAGAGAGCCTCAACAAGCGGAGCGCCTGGCGCTCGGACGGGAGACTTATGCAATGTCGATGATGAGTTTTGAGAAAAAGTATCGAGTCCGTGGAGGTACCCTCCTCGGCGGAGATCTTTTCGATTTCTGGGTGGGGCCGTTCTACGTCGGGTTCTTCGGAGTCACGACTTTATTCTTTGCTGTCACAGGAACGGCACTGATTTTCTACGGCGCCGCTATTGGTGGCACCTGGAATTTTTGGCAAATCAATATTGCGCCACCTGATCTGTCGTACGGATTAGGTCTAGCCCCCTTAAGAGAGGGAGGTTTGTGGCAGATCATCACGATTTGCGCCACGGGCGCTTTCGTGTCGTGGATTCTCCGGCAGGTTGAGATATCGAGAAAGCTAGGTATGGGGCTACACGTACCCTTTGCCTTCAGCTTCGCGGTACTCGCCTATGTCACCTTAGTCATCATTCGACCGATGCTACTAGGCGCGTGGGGTCATGGCTTCCCTTACGGGATCATGAGTCACCTCGACTGGGTGTCAAACGTGGGTTACCAGTTCCTGCACTTCCACTATAACCCAGCCCACATGCTGGCTGTGACCTTCTTCTTTACGACAGCTCTTGCTTTGTCCATGCACGGATCGTTGATCCTCATGGCAACTAACCCTCGCGAGGGAGAGTTTGTCAAAACTGGCGAGCACGAGAACACATTCTTCCGAGACGACATCGGTTATTCGATTGGGGCCCTAGGCATCCACCGCCTCGGTATGTTTGTTGCGATCTCTGCTGCCTTTTGGAGCGCCGTTTGTATCGTCATCTCAGGTCCTTTCTGGACACGCGGATGGCCCGAATGGTGGAACTGGTGGCTAACGCTACCGATTTGGTACTGATTGGGGGATCACGACGATGATTGAATATCAAAATATCTTTACCCAGGTGCAAGTTTCTGCACCCGATTATGCCGGCGTCCCCGTCGAGAATACTGAAGACGAGCGCACCGGAATCCTGACTCACAGCTACTGGGCCGGTAAGCTCGGTGATGCACAGATCGGTCCGATTTATTTAGGCGGTCTCGGTGTAGCTGCGCTTTTTTCCGGAACGATTGCCTTCGTCATAATGGGCATGAACATGTTCGCCTCGGTGAACTGGGACGTTATCGAGTTCATTCGACAGCTTCCCTGGTTGGCGCTGGAACCTCCGGGGCCTCAGTACGGCCTCTCCTTCCCCCCGCTCAATGATGGTGGTTGGTGGCTAATTGCCGGCGCGTTCCTGACGCTGTCCATTATGCTGTGGTGGTGGCGAACCTTTGCCCTCGCGAACAACTACGGCATGGGCAATCAAATGGCCTGGGCATTTGCTGCGGCGATTTGGCTCTACCTAGTACTTGGATTCATCCGCCCTATCCTGATGGGTAGTTGGTCGGAAGCTGTACCTTTCGGGATTTTCCCGCACCTCGATTGGACTGCCGCGTTCTCATTGCGATACGGAAATCTGTTCTACAACCCATTCCACATGTGGAGCATCTTCTTCCTGTATGGCTCAGCGGTTCTCTTTGCGATGCACGGTGCAACCATTCTCGCAACCAGTCGGTATGGTGCCGACCGCGAGATCGATCAGATTACTGATCGCGGAACCGGAGCGGAGCGTGGCGCTCTGTTCTGGCGCTGGACCATGGGCTTCAACGCGTCGATGGAATCAATTCACAAGTGGGCATGGTGGTTCGGTGTTCTTACCTGCGTTACGGGCGGTATCGGCATCCTCCTGACCGGAACCGTTGTTGAAAATTGGTACCTGTGGGGCATGAAGCATGGCCTCGTGCCAACCTATCCAATGATTGGCGAAGCAGTCGTCGATCCACTACTGACAGAGGGTGCACAATGAAAACGCTTACGACCAAACTCTTTGCAACCGTTGGTCTGGGTATGGCGCTACTGCTCGGCGGCTGTGAAATGCCGCCACCCGAATCAACTCAATGGGGCTATCGCGGCACGGGCATGGAGGGAGTTTATAATCCTGACCGGCTCCAAGATGTTGCTGATAACAATGTCGCACCAGCTGCGCTACCGCCCGTCCCGGCCGTGGGACCAAAGTCGAAGGATGTTTATGAAAACGTCCAAGTGCTTGGCGATCTGTCTGTAGGCGAGTTCACCCGTTTGATGGCAGCAATCACCCAATGGGTATCACCAGAGGAAGGCTGTAACTACTGCCACGTTGCTGGTGAAGGTTTTGCGGCGGATACGCTGTACACCAAAAAGGTGGCCCGCGTGATGATTCAGATGACTCAGAATGCGAACGAAAACTGGGGTGATCACGTCGGTGGCGCCGGGGTGAACTGCTATACCTGTCACCGAGGTAAAAATGTTCCGGAATACGTCTGGAATATTAATCCTGGCCACAAAGTCGCCAGCGGGATGAAGAACCAGATGCAAAACGTAGCATCGGTTGCCGCGGGACTATCGTCATTACCAGTCGATCCATTTACCCCATACCTACTGGACGCCCGAAATGGCCGTCATGCGGGCACAACAGCTCTCAGAGATGGCGGTGGCGTTTCGCTCAAAGAGTCAGAGTGGGGTTACAGCCTCATGATGCACTTCTCCAACTCCTTGGGCGTGAACTGCACCTACTGCCATAACTCAAGAGCCTTCTCTCGCTGGGAGGAAAGTTCACCACAGCGCGTGAGAGCTTGGTACGGCATTCGGATGGTCCGTGAAATGAACAACGAATACGTCAATCCAACGACGGACTGGTTGCCGCCACATCGCCTTGGCGCACTCGGGGACCCGCAGAAAGTGAATTGTGAAACCTGCCACCAAGGCGCTTACAAACCACTTCTTGGCGCGGACATGATAACGGCTTATCCAAATCTTGCGCGGCTTGCGAAAGCTGAAAAGCCCATGGATATGCTGAGTGATGACGCTATGAGCGATGGCGATGGTGCCATGGATGGCGGATCAATGAATGACATGGGAGCTGGCGCGGGCCAGTAGTCGGTAAGCCAGGGCAGATGGTGTTGATATTAACCGAGGAGGCGTCTGTCCCGCCTCCTTCCCCACTACCGGTGGGGACCGAATCCAATAAAGGTTGGGTGCTATCTGACCCAACTTTTTAAGGATCGTTTAGCGGTCAATGCTTGCAGACGCTGCTAAATGAAAACACGTCGTAACGCGGTACTTGAGACCAAGCTGCGGCAGATCGTGACTATTACATGGGAGGTAAAACCATGAATGACGAAAGAGTAGGACCTTCTGGGCTCACACACGCGGAAGCAAAAGAGTTTATGAAGTCTTATGAAATTTGGATGTGGGTATTTGTACTAATCGCCAGTGCCGCTCACGTGGCAGTTTGGGCGTACAAGCCTTGGTTTAACCTTTAAACCGGGCACATCCTTAAACCTTGCGACTGTCCGGCTTGACGGGCTCGTCGTGACTCTAATTGGAGAGATGAAATGATTACAACACAAGGAATGTCAAGAATCTGGATGATTTTTGACCCTCGCCGGGTATTAGTGGCACAGGGAATTTTCCTGTTCTCTGTAGCAGTTCTGATTCACTTCGTCCTGTTGAGCTCTGAAAAGTACAACTGGCTCGTTGAATTTGACGCTCCGCCGCAAGATTACCAGCAGGCACTGCCGCCTACGCGGAGTTAAATACCGTCATAACATCGGGCCCTGCATAGGGCCCTCCTTTTTCGACCCACGCAACGACTGCCCCCAGACGTTGCAATGCGAGACGGAACCGGGACTTCGCGATCACCCTGCCCCCAGAGCTACGATCGCTGATCTCCACCCGAGTTACTCAGGTCGCATGTCCTCCCCCAAGGAGTGGGTCTTTTTAACACCCTTTCGATCAACTTTCACTACGCGTAGACTTATTGTATGTCTTCATTACCTAACATCGTGTCGTTTGACGACGAGCCATTGATCTTGGTGGACGAAAATGATGTCGTGCTTGGTCACGAGTCAAAAATAGAGGCTCATCGAGGCTCAGGCCTCTTGCACCGGGCTTTTTCCATTTTTTTACTCAACGATCAGAGTGAGGTGCTGTTGCAGCAACGCAGCTCTGAAAAACCGCTATGGCCTCGGTATTGGTCGAATACTTGTTGTAGCCACCCGCGGCGCGGTGAGACCTATGAAGCAGCGATTCAAAGACGATTGCTTGAAGAATTGAACCTCAGCTGTGAACTTAAGTACCTCTTCAAGTTTAAATATCAGGCTGAGTATGATTCTACGGGTGCCGAACACGAGCTCTGCTCGGTTTACGTCGGGCACGTAATGGGTAGACCTGAGCCTGAATACAACTCGACCGAGATTTCAGATACGGCCTGGGTTCCCATGGCAACCATCAATGACTGGTTGTCTGATCCGGATATCGCGACAACGCCGTGGTTTGCAATGGAATGGCAAACCCTGACGGCTGACTACCTGCAAGAGCTGCGCCCGTCGTGAGCAGTAGGCAATGGCGCCCACACAAAAAAGTGGCTTACGATCTTAAAGCCAACGGAATGATGGTGATGAGTCAGACCAGAAGTGCGGCAGCGCTAAGCGACCCATCTGAGTTAGTCTGAAAAAACCCTGCTTATTTTCAGCATAACCCTGATCCTCTAGTGAATCGAGCAATGTCGCCAACGATTGGTTATCGGTAGACGCGATGTCTACTGGAAGATTACACATCAGGTGACGCATGACGGAGCGACGAGCGCGCTCAAACTCCGTCATTTCAATCGTTGTCGATGCAGTGATATCGCCCCGTTCGACTTTTTGCTTCCATTCGATCAAGTCGATAGCGTTCTGTGTAGTATGGCCATCGATCTCGCTAACGGCACCAATACCCGCACCCAGAATCGTTCTTACAGAGCCATCGTCATAGCCCAAGGCGTTGTATCGCAACTCGCCATTCACATTTGCCTCATATAGCGGGTGACCCGGCTTCACAAAGGCGTTAAGACCTATCCACTCGTAGTCGTTGTCTTTAAAACTCACAGCCATCGCATTAAAGATCGCGAGTTTATCGGCGAGGTTTGGAATCAAAGACTCATCGAGGGCGGCTTGGTGAGAAAATAAGTGATGGCGTCGCGTAAATTGCTGACAGTGAATCAGATCAGGGGATAGCTCGTTAATGACTGAAATAGATTCTCGGATCGAAGTCGAGGTTTGTCCGGGAAGACCAAACAATAGGTCCATATTAACTGAGTGAAAATTCAAATCTCTCGCAACTGAAAATACATCCTCGAGCAATTCAAGCGACTGTGTCCGGCCTAGCTCCCCCTGTACCCGTGTGTCCACATCGCGAACTTCGAGGTTTAAGTGATTGATACCTAGGCCCTTTAGCAAATCGAGTTGCGACCGAGAGGTACGACGAGGATTAATTTCCATCACCACATCTGCGTCATTATGTAGCGTAAAGCTGTCATTGATCGAGGTCATCAACTGCGCTAACTGATCATCGGCCAAATAGTTAGGGGATCCACCACCAATAAATAACTTTCGAAGCCTTCCCTTGGGCGTATTGGTAGCCAGTGTCGATAGCTCGCGTGCCAACACTTCCAAATAGTGATTAATTTCCTTTCGATCATGTTCGATGATCGTGAGGTGGTCACAACTCAAGCATCGAGAAGGACAAAATGGGACGTGGACGTAAAGCGCCGATTCTTCTAACGCAGACTGCGCTAATACTGGCGTCAACCGCTCACCAATATTGTTATCGGTCACGGCTAATGAGTGACCTGCAATCGCGTGAGCACTGTCACTGCGACTGAGGATTTCATCCAATCTTGGTGATTGTTGCCTCGACCATGTCATCTATAAAGCATCCCGTTCAATAACCGCGTATTTCGCTGGCTGGGTTCACCGGTGTTTCGTCGACCGAAGACCGCAAACGAAAGCGCTACAGGAGCACCAGTCAGTTTGGAACTAAAAAACTCTTTCTCTGGATCCACAGTATGCCTCTGTTCAACAACAGTCAAGCAAACTTGGACAACTTTAAGATGCAACTTCGACACGCTCGTCCCGTTTATTGGTCATCCGAGCGGCTTGCCGACCGCCCATCAGAGGCTGCCCAGCGCCACAAAATGCTTTCCTGAAATGGAAACATCAGAAATAAATGTTCTACCGTCGCGAGCAACATCAAAGTCGCCACCAGATAGAAAGACAACTGTTGAGCTACGGAACCCGCCCCATATCCAAGCTGATAGAGCGCCGTCGTAGCCACAATTCCCAAAAACGTTGTCAACGGCAGTAACCAGCTCGCCCGATCAATCCTTAGATAGCCGACCAGGTAACCTAAATGTGAGGGCAACCATTCCTTGTTGAAATGGCGCACGCCAAAAAACAAATTGAGCTTGGCACTCCAGCGCATGAGCCACAGCACAATCAGAGTATTGACGGCCGTGGTATTGATACTGCCGTAGCTAATCCATCCCAACAGCGCCACCATCATCAGGACGGCTAACTCGTGATACAAGGTAGTACCTAGCCCCCCAATAAAGCGTTGCCAACCTGTCGCTCCTTCTGGGCACGGCTTGTGATTGGGCCCAGTCACAAAACCCAAGAGGTAGCTTATTTCAAGCCA